>CAMLKQ010000116.1 GCA_946480585.1 uncultured Kangiella sp. | reverse complement strand
CCGGTTATGCCGATTCACCGCTCGAGCTGCACCTGTACAGCGTCTCGCTCGATGGTGGCCCGATCCAGAAAATGACCCAGGGCGAAGGCTGGCACCAGACCGCGGTGTCGGATGACGGTGAGTTTTTTCTCGATGAATTTTCTTCACCGAGCCAGCCGCCGAAAGTCAGTGTGCACCGTCGTGATGGTTCGCTCGCGACCGTGCTGCTCGACAATACGCTCAACGAAACGCATCCGTATGCGCCATATCTGGCGAGTGATGTCCAGCCCACATTCGGCAGCATCAAAGCCGCGGACGGTCAGGATCTGTATTACCGGCTGTATCAGCCAGCCAATCTCGAAGCGGGCAAGAAATACCCGGTGATCATCGATGTCTACGGTGGCCCGCATGGCGCCCGCGTGCAGAAAAATTGGGAAAGCCGCAATGCCTTCTGGCACAAGCTGATGGCGCAGAAAGGCTTCTTTGTGTTCTCGCTCGACAACCGCGGCACCAACCGGCGCGGTGTCCGCTTCGAGGCACCGATCCATCGTCAACTTGGTGCCGTAGAGGTGCAGGATCAGCAGGCTGGCGTGGCGTTTCTGCGCAGCCTGCCGCAAGTGGATGGCGAGCGCATCGGCGTGTTCGGCTGGAGCTATGGCGGCTACATGAGCCTGATGATGCTGATGCAGGCGCCGCAGGATTTCCACGTCGGCGTTTCGGTCGCGCCGGTGACCGATTGGGCCTGGTACGACACCCATTACACCGAGCGCTACCTTGGCCATCCTGACGAGAACCGTGAGGGCTATCGCCGCAGCGCGGTGATGCCCTACGTTGATCAATTGCAAGGCAAGCTGTTGCTGGTACACGGTATGGCCGACGACAACGTGCTGTTCCTGCACAGCGCCGAGTTGATGAACGTGCTGCAGCGCAAAAACAAGGAGTTCGAACTGATGCTGTATCCGGGCAGCAAACACGGCATCACCGGGCGTGATCTGCGTTTGCACCTGTTCCGCCAGATCTCGGCGTTTTTTGAACGCCATTTGGGCGGGCCGAAAACGCTGGACGTGACCGCCACCGCAAATTGAGCAAGGCAACGACCGGCAAAATCTCGCCGTTCAGTTACAATTCACGACGGCCGATCCAGACTGCCGGCCAATGTATGTACTGCGGTACGCCACTGCCCGAGTGGTGGCGGCCAGAAAACGAACAGGAAAGAGAGAGGAGCGCCGCCATGAAATTGAAACTCACATTGTTGACTGCCGCCGCCTGTGGCGTGTTGATGCTGAACGGCTGCACCGTGAACCCGTACACCGGTGAGCAGCAGACCAGCAAGGCCGTCAAATACGGCGGCATCTCGGCAGCCATCTGCGCCGCGCTCGGCAGCCGCAAGGATCGCGAGACCGCGCTCAAGTATGCCGCCGGTTGCGGCCTGATTGGCGCTGGCGTCGGTGTCTACATGGATACCCAGGAAGCCAAGCTGCGGCAAGAACTGGAAGGCACCGGCGTGCGCGTGCAGCGCATCGGCAACGAGATCAAGCTGGTGATGCCGGGCAACATTACCTTCCCGACCAACCAGTCCGCGATCAAGGATGATTTCTATCCGGTGCTCGGCTCGGTGGCAAAAGTGCTGAAAGAATTCGATGACACCACCTTGATGGTGTCGGGCCACACCGACAGCACCGGCAAGGCCGATTACAACCAGACGCTGTCGCAGCAGCGCGCGCAGGCCGTGTCGAACTACCTGCGCTCGCAAGGTGTTGCCGGTGAACGCTTGTCGGCACGCGGTTATGGCAGCAGCATGCCGATTGCTGACAACAAGACCGAAGCCGGTCGCGCCGCCAACCGCCGCGTCGAACTGGATCTGGTGCCGATGCAGCAGAACTGACCTGCGGGCTTCTGCTGTCAGCAGTACCAAAGGCGACCCTTGCGGTCGCCTTTTTATTTGCTGATGATGCGGGCTGATTCGCACATGTGCAGAGGGCGGCATTTCATGGAACCCCATGCTTCTGACCAAAAGGGGCTGATCCCGCCGGCACCGCCACAGCCCGGCGGTTCAACGCCAGCAGACGATGCTGCGAGCGATCCGCGCGAGCGGGTGACGCCGGAAGCATTCTTCGTGGCCCCGGAGTTGCTCGGTCAGCCACTCGCCAAACCGGTTGACCGCGCCAAGGCGTGGGCCGTCGACGGCGTCATTGTCGGCATGCTGAGTCAGGCCGGCAGTTTCTTGCTGGCCGTGGCGCTCGCGGTGCTCAGCTATCAATTGATCACCCGGCGTCGGCAACAGAACAGTGGCAATGGCCAACTCGCGACGGTCGGTAAATTACCGGTAGTGTTGATGGCCATTTTCATCGGTTGGGCCGTATTAACCGCATCGGACTGGCTGTTTGACGATGACAGAAAAGCCAAAGCCGCACCGGCAGCAGAAGAGAGCGAACCGGCAGCCGACAGCATCGCGACCACCGAATTGTCGCCACTGGAAGCGGAAATCCGTTCGCTGCGTGCGGAAAATGCCAAGCTGAAAGAAGAACACGACGGTTTCAGCCTGATCGAAACCGCGCGCCAGTTGCTGGATGACATTGGCTTTGGTTTTGGCTGGGCCGCGGTGTATTTCTCGTTGCTGACGGCGTGGTGGCAAGGCCAGACGGTGGGCAAGCGCCTGTTTGGTGTGCGGGTGGTAAAACTCAATGGCCGGCCGCTGACGGTGTGGGAAAGCTTCAACCGCTACGGCGGTTATGCCGCCGGTTTTGCCACCGGTCTGCTGGGTTTTGCCCAAGTGTTCTGGGATGCCAACCGGCAGGCGATTCATGATCAGATCGCTTTTACCGTGGTGGTGAACAGTTATCGAAGCGGCAAAACCTGAATTTCAATATTCGGTACATGACACCACAGGACGTCTTGTCGCCATTATCGGAATGCAGTGAACAAACCATGAGGCAGTGAACCGTCGGAATGGGTTGCCGGTAGCCGTATGATCAGCACGGCAGTTGCCGCCGTTCCGAACAACCGAACGTCAGGAGGTAGCCTTGGAGCGTCGCGATTTTCTCAAGTATTCCGGCTTCGGCGTTGGCGTTAGCCTGATGCCCGGTCGGGTGTTGCTGGCGGCCGAACAATTGCAGACACCACTGGCACTGGCAGCAAAGAAAGCCTTGGCCGATGCTGCCATGACTGCGGCAACCAAGGCCGGCGCCAGCTATTGCGATGTGCGCATCGGCCGCTACTTGCAGCAATTCATCACCACCCGGGACCAGTCGGTCGAAAATGTGGTGAACAGCGAATCGGTCGGGGTCGGCATTCGGGTGATTGCCAAAGGCTGTTACGGCTTTGTCGCTACCAATCAGCTGACTGCCGATGCGGTCGCTGCGGCCGCGCAGCAGGCGGTGGCGATTGCCAAGGCCAACAGCCGCTTGCAAACCGAGCCGGTGCGGCTGGCGCCAGTCAAAGGGGTCGGTGAAGTCAGCTGGAAAACACCGATCCAGAAAGATTGGCGGCAGGTGCCGATCCAGGACAAGGTCGAATTGCTGCTCGCGGCCAACGCGGCCGGGCTCGCTGCCGGTGCCAGCTTCATGCGCTCGCAGCTGTTTCAAATCAACCAACAGAAATACTTTGCCTCGACCGATGGTTCTTACATCGATCAGGACATTCACCGGATCTGGGCACCGTTCACCGCCACCGCGGTGGACAAGAGCAGCGGAAAATTCCGCAGCCGACAAGCGCTCGGGCAGCCGGTCGGGCGCGGCTATGAATGGCTGGATGCGCGCGCCGAAGACAAGATCCGGGCCGCCGGTGGTGTCACTACCCTGTATCAAAACAGCTACGATCTCATCGAGGATGCCCGGCTTGCCGGCCAACAAGCGCGGGAGAAACTCAGCGCCAAATCGGTGCTGCCGGGCAAGTACGATCTGGTATTGGCGCCGGAGCATTTGTTTCTCACGACGCATGAGTCGGTCGGCCATCCGCTCGAACTCGATCGCGTGCTCGGCTACGAAGCCAATTACGCCGGCACCAGCTTTGCCACGCTCGACAAATGGCAGAGCAAGAAATTCCAGTACGGCTCCAAACTCGTCAATTTCTATGCCGACAAAACCGAACCCGGTTCGCTCGGTGCCGTCGGCTATGACGATGAAGGTGTGCCGTGCAAACGCTGGGATCTGATCAAGGACGGCATCCTGGTCAACTACCAGGCGACCCGCGATCAGGTGCATATGCTCGGTGAAAAGGAATCACACGGCTGCAGCTATGCCGATTCCTGGAGCAGCATCCAGTTCCAGCGCATGCCCAACATTTCACTGGCTGCCGGCAAGGCGCCGCTGACGCCGGACGAGATGGTCAAGGACATCAAGAACGGCATTTACATCATTGGCCGCGGCTCGTATTCAATTGATCAGCAGCGCTACAACTTTCAGTTTGGCGGTCAATTGTTCTATGAAATCAAGGACGGCCAAATCGCCGGCATGCTGGAAGACGTTGCCTATCAATCCAATACCCAGGAATTCTGGAATGCCTGCAGCGCGATCTGCGATGCCCGCGATTGGCGCATGGGTGGCTCGTTCTTTGATGGCAAGGGGCAGCCGGGGCAGGTCAGCGCGGTGTCACATGGCTCGTCGACGGTGCGCTTTGATGGCATCAATGTGATTAATACCGCTCGCAAGCTGGGCTGAGCGGCAGCAGCCGTCGACGCTGGGCCGGCGCAACTGGCCCGACCGCCGGCGGTGGTGGTGCGACAAACTTGGTAACAAATGCAAACGATTGCCCGGCAAGCCGCGTCAGTTGCCGGTGCTAGCGTACGGGCACCCCGTTACGGCGCGTTTGCGCCATTGCCTCATACGCCACTTCATGCACCAACAACAAAACGGGCCAAGGAGACCAGAATGGAACGACGCGATTTTCTGAAAATCACCGGTATAGGTGTCGGTGCAATGACGGTGCCGGTCATGGGCCGTGCCATCGCCGCGGAAGACTTGCTTGCACCGATGGCGGTGGCTTTCAAGAAGGAATTGGCCGACGCCGCGCTCAACGCCGCGACCAAGGCCGGTGCCAGCTACTGCGACGTCCGCATTGGCCGCTACCTGCAGCAGTTCATCACCACTCGTGATGTCAACGTCGAGAACGTCGTCAACACCGAGTCGATCGGTGCCGGCGTCCGGGTCGTCGCCAACGGCTGCTACGGTTTTGCCGCCACCAGCGCGCTGACCAAAGAAGCCATTGCCGCCGCTGCCCAGCAGGCCGTGGCGATCGCCAAAGCCAACAGCCGGTTGTTGACCGAGCCGGTCCGTCTCGCGGCGGTCAAAGGCGTCGGTGAAGTCAGCTGGAAAACCCCGTACAAGAAAGACTGGCGCGCAGTGCCGATCAAGGAAAAAGCCGATCTGCTGATCGCCGCCAACAAGGCCGCGCTTGAATCCGGCGCGAGCTTCATCCAGTCGGTGATGTTCCAGGTCAACCAGCAGAAATATTTCGCCTCGACCGACGGTTCCTATATCGATCAAGACGTGCACCGGCTGTGGGTGCCATTCTTCGCCACCGCAGTGGACAAGAGCACTGGCAAATTCCGCTCGCGGCAATCGCTGGGTGCGCCCGTGGGCCGCGGTTACGAGTGGCTCGATGGCAGCGCCAGTGACAAGATTCAAGCCGCTGGCGGCGTCACCACGCTGTACAAGAACAGCTACGACATTATCGAAGATGCCCGCGCGGCCGGTCGTCAGGCCAAGGCCAAACTGACCGCCAAATCGGTGGAAGCCGGCAAATATGATCTGGTGCTGTCGCCGGAGCACATGTACCTGACCACACACGAGTCGGTCGGTCACCCGCTCGAACTCGACCGCGTGCTCGGCTACGAAGCCAACTACGCCGGCACCAGCTTTGCCACGCTCGACAAATGGCAGAGCAAGAAATTCCAGTACGGCTCCAAGATCGTCAACCTGTATGCCGATAAGACCGAGATGGGTTCACTCGGTGCCGTGGGTTACGACGATGAAGGCGTCACTTGCAAGCGTTGGGATCTGGTCAAGGACGGCATTCTGGTCAATTACCAGGCCATTCGCGATCAAGTGCACATGCTGGGCGAGAAAGAGTCGCACGGTTGCTGCTATGCCGACTCGTGGAGCAGCGTGCAGTTCCAGCGCATGCCGAACGTATCGCTGGCGCCGGGCAAAGACAAACTGACGCCGGACGAAATGATCAAGGACGTCAAGAAAGGCATCTACATTGTGGGTGCCGGTTCGTTCTCGATCGATCAGCAGCGTTACAACTTCCAGTTTGGTGGCCAGTTGTTCTATGAAATCAAGGACGGTCAGATCGTCGGCGAGCTGGAAGATGTTGCCTATCAGGCCAACACCCAGGATTTCTGGAATGCCTGCAGCGCGATCTGCGACGAGCGCGACTGGCGCATGGGCGGTTCCTTCTTTGATGGCAAAGGCCAGCCGGGTCAGATCAGCGCCGTTTCGCATGGCGCATCGACCGCGCGTTTCAACGGCATCAATGTCATCAACACGGCACGCAAGATTGGCTAAGTCAGGAGAACGAGAATGAGCATGATGACCGAAGCAGAAGCCAAGCGCATTTGCGACAAAGTACTGAGCTTGGCCAAGGCCGATCAGTGTGAAGTGGCGCTGACCGGTGGCCGCACCGGCAACATCCGTTTTGCCCGCAACACCGTGTCGACCAGTGGTCTGGTGGACGATATCCAGCTGGTGGTAGCCGTTGCCTATGGCAAGCGTCAGGGCACCGTGACCACCAATGAACTGGACGATGCCGGCCTGGAGCGTGCGGTTCGCCGCGCGGAAGAGCTTGCCAAACTGGCGCCGGAAAATCCGGAATTCATGCCGGCAGTTGCCAAGCAGACCTACAAACCGAGCAACACTTTTCACGAAAGCACCGCGAAAATCACTGCCGATCAGCGCGCCCAAGCCGCCGCCGACAGCCTTGAGCCGGCGCGCAAAAACGGTTTGGTCGCCGCCGGTTTCCTGCAAGACAACGCCGGTTTCATTGCCCAGGCCAACAGCAATGGCGTGTTTGGCTACCAGCAGCAGTC
>CAMLKQ010000115.1 GCA_946480585.1 uncultured Kangiella sp. | reverse complement strand
AGGGCTTCGACAAAACGGCAACTGGCGAAGCGGGCGGCGGCGGCTTCGTAGGCCGCGACCCATTGTTGCCGCGCCGGCAGTTGCTCCGGCGCGATCGGCCAGATGCCGGGGCGCGGTCGCAGGTGCCTGTCGATGCCGATGCGCCACGGTTTGGGGCTGACGCGGGCGCGGAAGCAGCGCTGGTTTTGGCACATTTGCTGGTAAAGCGGATCGGTGTGCAGCGCGAGAAAACAGTCGTGCACGGCCGGGTCGGCCGGATCGAACAGTTGATGCACGACGAGCACGCGAAAACCGGCCGGCGTGCGGTACAGGCGCAGATGCCAATCCGGATGCTGGCGACTGAATTGCTGAACACGGCGATAGGCGCGCTGCTCAGCGCCACCGGTGAGTGCCAGCCAGCCTTTGAACAGCATTTGCGCCAGCGCATAACTCAGCAACAGGCCGCCAATCAGCACCGCGAAGGCGATTCCCCAACCGAATCCGGCGAGGCCCACTGCGACCGCCAGCGCGACGATGAGCAACATAGTCAGCATCACGCCGCCGCTTGCCACGTTCTGTTCAAAATCGACATCGGCAAACAATACGTTCTCGGTATTCAGACAGAGCGCACCGTAGCCATTGCGGGTGATCACAGTCTCGCCGTGGCGGCTGATCACTTCTTCCCGGATCGGCACGCCGTCGGCACCGTTGTAAGCCACTTTCGGTTCACGACGCAGCACGGGGTTGCCGGCCAAAGCGTCATTGAGCGCGTCGCGGGCACGCGTGTCGGCGTGCTGCTGCGCGTCGTCCTGACTACGATCGGACCAGCCAAAGCGGCGAATGGTGATCTGCTGGTTGCCGCGCCGCTGTTTGACACGAGCTTCGGCCCAATAGGTCGGCACAATCATGTTGCGCTTCCTTCTTCTTCAACGGTTGCCTGCGGCCAGCACGCGAGCCATCAGCAGGCAGCGCGCGCCCGGCTCACTTGGTGTTGCCGATGATCGTTTGGGTGCTGTCGGCCTGCTGCTTGAGCAGATCCGAGATCCGTTGCTCAAGCTTGGCTTTGCGATCCATCAGTTGCTGCATTTGCTGGCTTTGTTGCTGCGACATCTCACTGGTGCTGTCGCGCTTCTGCTGCAGATCGTTCAGCGATTTGTCGAGCTGCTGCAGTTGCTGTTGCAGCCGGATGAGTTCGGGCGAATGCTGGCCGGGCGGCCGCACCACCGGCTCACGGACAAACTGCGGCCCGGTCTGTACCGGGGTCGTCGGTCGCTGCACAGGCTTGTTGACTGACGGCGGCTGGGCCGGGGCCACGGCCGGTGGTTCGGCTGCCTGACTGGCCGGCAGCCCGAGCGCGAGGCTCAAGGCAAACAGGACGGACACTGCCGGCCGGCGGCCGGTGCCGGACCTCGGCGAGCTAACACGACAGCTGCGGTTCATGGCAACACTCCCTGCGGCGGCAGCAACCGGCTGCCGGCGGACTTCCGTGACGGCGCCAGCATGCGACGGCCACTGGCCGGCCGGCAAGTACCGCGCTCGCCTGACAGGTTTTGCTGTGAAGCCGGGCCGTCTGCCGTTATCTTAGCCGGCGTCGCGGCAGTGCCCTGGCCCTGCCGCGCTCTGCTCAACCGGCGCGGCCGGGGCGGCGTCGGCACTGCCGGCCGGCTTCGGACTGCCGGCCCATGACAACAAGAGAGTTCTTCCCCATGTTGGATCTGGTCAATCTCATCAACAGTTATGTCTGGAGCCCGGCGCTGATTTATCTGTGCCTTGGCGTCGGCCTGTATTTTTCCATCCGTTCGCGTTTTGCCCAGCTGCGCCATTTCGGCGAAATGCTGCGCTTGATGTTTGACGGCAAATCGACCGATGCCGGCGTGTCATCGTTCCAGGCGCTGACCATGACCTTGGCTGGCCGGGTCGGTACCGGCAATATCGCCGGCGTTGCCACCGCGATCACGTTCGGTGGTCCGGGCGCCATGTTCTGGATGTGGATGGTGGCGTTTCTTGGCGCCAGCTCGGCATTCGTCGAATCGACGCTGGGCCAGATCTACAAGGAAAAAATTGCCGGCGAATACCGCGGCGGCCCGGCCTTCTACATCGAGAAAGGGCTCGGCATGAAGTGGTATGCGGTGCTGTTTGCATTCGCCACTATTTTCGCCACCGGCCTGCTGCTGCCGGGCGTGCAAGCCAACTCGATTGGCGCCGGTTTGAATCAAGCCATGGGCATCGACGTCAACGTCACCGCCGCAGGCCTTGCCATACTGCTCGGCTTCATCATTTTTGGCGGCGTCAAGCGCATTGCCCAGTTCGCCAGCACCGTGGTGCCGTTCATGGCGCTCGGTTACATCATCGTCGCCTGCGTGATCGTGGCGCTGAACATTGGCGAATTGCCGCACATGTTTGCGCTGATCATCAAGAGCGCCTTTGGTGTTGATGCGGCGTTCGGTGCGCTGCTCGGCTTGGCGATCCAGTGGGGCGTCAAGCGCGGTGTCTATTCGAACGAAGCCGGTCAGGGCAGCGGCCCGCATGCCTCATCGGCCGCTGCGGTTTCGCACCCGGCCAAGCAAGGTTTGGTGCAAGCGTTCTCGGTGTATATCGATACGCTGTTTGTCTGTTCGGCCACCGGCTTCATGCTGCTGATCACCGGCTTGTACAACGTTGAAGGGCCGAGTGGCGAATTCCTGCATCATGGCGTCGCTGGCGTTGCCGCGGGTCCTGGCTATGTGCAAACCGCGATGGAACAAATGATGCCGGGCTTCGGTTCGATCTTTGTCGCGGTAGCGCTGTTCTTCTTCGCCTTTACCACCATCGTGGCGTATTACTACATCGCCGAAACCAACATCGTTTACCTGACTCGCAAGATGCAGCTGCCGTGGCTGACCATGCTGCTGAAGATCGGCATCATGGCGGCAACAGTCTATGGCACGGTGAAAACGGCTGACCTCGCATGGGGCCTTGGCGATATCGGTGTCGGCTTGATGGCCTGGCTGAACATCATCGCGATCATCCTGTTGCAGAAGCCGGCCTTCCTCTGTTTGCGCGATTACGAAGCGCAGAAGAAGTTGGGGCTCGATCCGGTGTTCCATCCGGAGAAGCTCGGCATTGAGAACGCCGATTACTGGAAAGGCCATCGTGCCGAGGACAACCGCAAGGTTGAGCAGTAAGCGGCATCCGCAAGCGCGGAACCCACCCAAAAAAGGCAGCCCTGAGCTGCCTTTTTTGTTGGCGACAGGAGCGGCGCAGCAAGCATGGCAAACACTTGCGTTTGTAAAATTTGCTGACGCCATTTGCCGCGTTTTGCTGCCGTTCGCTGCGTATCGATTCCCAATCGATCTGAGTGCTTTTGCCATTGCCTCCTATACTCCGTGCACCCCTGTCCCGAGGGGATAACAAGACGAAGGAGCGCATGCAATGAATTGGCAGCACGAACAAACCCGGACGTTTCGCCACCACCTGATCAGCGCCGCCCTGCTGGCACTGACCCCGCTGTTGGCAGCACCGGTGCACGCCGCGCTGATCCGCAGCGGTGGCGGCACGGTGCAACAAGACTCGTTCAACGAAACCGTGATGGTCTACGAAGAAGCCACGCTGGATTACCGCGCCAGCCGCATCGTTTCCGGCACCTCCATCGACAGCTATTCCCGCAACAGTTTGAACCCGCCGGCTTTTGCGACGCCGCCCGAAGACTGCTGGTACAACACCTTCAGCGAGGTCGAAGGAGCCCCGCTCATTCGCACCGAGTGCCATTACGAATTTTACGTTGGCGACATGCTGGAATTGATGGGCGCGGCCCGCTATCCGTTGGATGGGGTGGATTACCTGCTGAGCTGGACCATCTTTGGCATGGGCCAGACCTGGCAGTTCGACGGCGATTCACTGGCGCACGCGAACTTCCAAACCGCGATGCCGGATGGCATGGGACCGGGCGAATACTGGGTGACGTTTACGTTTACCCAGATCGCACAGGAGGGCTATGCGCTGTTTGAGTACAGCAACATTCTCGACCCTTATCGCTGCGATGAAGTCGGGACAATTGACGGCACCGGCACCGAAACCGTCTGTGGCCAGATCGGCTCGCTCAGGAGCTCTGTCATGCATTCCGACAGTGCGCGGCTGTACGTGCTGGAACGGCCAACCGCCGTGCCGACGCCAGCCAGCGGACTGTTGTTCGGTGCCGGCTTGTTGGCGTTCGCGCGTTTACGGCGCCGCTAGCGACAATTTCCACGCAAAACAAAAGCCCGGCAACGCCGGGCTTTTGTTTTGCCTTTTCTCGCTCGCAGCAATCGACAATGGGCAATCCACAATGCACTACGGCGAGGTCAGCAGCTGACGCGCCTTGTCACGCTCACTGGCGAGGCGGTTTTCAATCTCCGTGAACACGGCCTGCGCTTCGGCTTGGTCACGAATCCCGTTCAACACCGGATCCAGACCCGTCCACCATTCTCGCCAACCACGTTCAACGGCCTGCGTCAGCGCCGCCATCGCAGCTGCGTGATCGCCCCGCAAGGCGGCCAGACGCGCCTGCAGATACAGATGATTCATCGACACCACGCCCTGCTGCAGCGCCTGATCGAGCCGCTGCTGGCATTGCGCGGCCATTGCGTTGGCATCGGCAGCACGGCCGGCTTGCTGCAGCGCAAAGGCCAGCTCGATGGCCGGGCTGCACATCGGCGCTGGCGCGTCGTACAGATCCGCCTCCGCAAACAGCGGCAGCGCTTGCAGCCAGCGCGTCTGGCCGCGCGCCGGGTCGCCCACCAGATAGTCATACCAGCCAGCTTCAAACAGCAGCCACGGATCGTCCGGCCGTGCTTTCAATTCAAACTCCATGTGAGCAAACAAGCCGGGATACTCTTTTCCGAGCAGCAACAGTGTGGCGGTGTAGATCGGATCGGTGGCGAGCGGCCGCGCCTCGTCCAGCATGCCCAGTGACAACAACACGCTGAGATAGGCCTGCCGGAAATTCGGATTGTCCGGCGACAGTGCGCTGGCCTTGCGCCACTGTTCGAGACTGAGCGCCAGCTCACCGTTATTGAATGCGGCATCGGCGAGACCTTGATGGCCCATCGGTGAATCCGGATACAACGCGATCAGCGCCTCGTACTGGGCTCGCGCTTCCGCAAAATGGCCGCGACGCGACAATTCAAAACCGCGATTGAACATCAGCGTGACCGACAACGGATCCAGCGCCAAGGCCGCATCGAGTGCCTTCATCGCATCCGGTTTGCGATTGAGCCGGTCGAGCACGATGTAGCGCCACATGTGCGCAATGGCGAGGTTGGGGTTGAGCGCAATCGCCTTGTCGTACATCGGCAGCGCGTTTTCGTCCTGCTGTTTCAACTCCAGCACCTTGCCTTGAATGGCATAGGCCTCGGCAATCTTCGGATCGCGCACCAAGGCTTTTGCCAGATTCTGTTCGGCCAACTGGCTGGCGATGTCCGGCTCCAGAATGCCGAGCCGGCTCTTGCCTTTGGCGAGTAGCACGATGCTGTCGGCGAGCCCGACATAGGCCATCGCGTATTCCGGATCGAGACCAATGGCCTGCTCGAACAGACGACGCGCTTCTTTCATGGCTTCGGTGGTTTGCCGGCGGTATTGCTCGCGGCCCTTGAGGTACATCACATAGGCATCGCTGCTTGCAGTGCTCGCGTGCGAACTGACGCTGCCGGCTTCCAGGTACACGTCCTGCAACAGGTTGGCGACCGCGCGGGCAATTTCCTCCTGCACGGCAAACATGTCGCTGAGCTGGCGCGGGAAGCTTTGCGTCCAGAGCAGCTTGCCATCGCGGGCGTCGATCAATTCCACCCGCAGCTTGAGCCGATCACCACTGACCATGACGCTGCCGGTGAGCACCGTGGCCACCGCCAATTGCTGACCGGTTTGCACCGGGTCCCAACCGCGTTCGGCCGCGATGAAACTGGAGCTCGCCGCCGCCACCTGCAGCCCCGGTTGCTGACCCAGCAAGGCCGTGAGTTCTTCGGCAATGCCGTGGGCCAGAAACGCCTGATCCTGCTCCGGACTCTGATCCCGAAACGGCAGCACCGCAATCGATGCCGCCTGTTGCAACTGGCTCTGGCCTTCTTCGGCGCGCTGCATTTGCGTTGCCAACCGTTGATACACCAGCACTGCCGCCGCGGCCGAACCGAGCACGATCAGCACCAGGCCGAGCCATTGCCACAACCCGAGCGCCGTTGGCGCTTCCTGTTCGGCGCTGGCGGTGGCGCGAATGAGCCGGCCGGCGTGCAGGTCGTAAAACCAGGCGAGGTAAAACACCACCGGAAACCCGGCCAGCAATGCGACGGCAACCAGCGTCTGATAGACCGCTGCGATTTGCAGCATCGGAAACAGCGATGCGATGGCTTGCAACACCGCCAGCACACCACCGGTGTAGAACGCCAATGACTTGATGACCTTGCGGCGACGAAGCTCGGACAGAAACCGGCTGAACATGACCCCTCACATCCGTGTTGTAGCAGGCTATGCCAGTGTAGTCGGCTGGGCCGGCTCTGCCAGCGCGGGTGCGGCAAACCGTTTGGCAGCGGCCTGCGTACAAGCGAGCAGGAGGAAACCATCCATGCGTTCACTACTGACGGCTGTTGTTTTGTTGACACTCACCGCCTGCACCGGGTTGCCGGAGCGGGTAAGCCCGGTCACCGGCTTTCAACTCGACCGCTACCTCGGCACCTGGTATGAAGTCGCCCGGCTCGATCACCGGTTCGAGCGCGGCATGACCAATGTCACCGCCACCTATGCGCTGCGTGACGACGGCGGCGTGTCGGTACGCAACCGCGGCTTCTCGACGCTCGACAACGAATGGAAAGAAGCGGAAGGCCGCGCCTACTTCGTCGGCAGCCCGACCGAAGGCCATTTGAAGGTGTCCTTCTTCGGTCCGTTCTACGGCTCCTACGCCGTGTTCGGGCTGGACCAGCGCGAGTACAGCTATGCGTTCATCAGCGGCAACAGCACGGACTCGCTCTGGCTGTTGGCGCGCACGCCGCAAATCAGCGACGACGTGAAGCAGCGCTTCATCGCCGACGCCAAGGCGCGCGGTTTCGCCACCGAGCAACTGATCTGGGTAACGCATGAACAATCGCCCGGACAAGCGAGCCAGCCG
>CAMLKQ010000114.1 GCA_946480585.1 uncultured Kangiella sp. | reverse complement strand
GTGCGGCCAATATTCTGCTCATCCAGCCACGCCTTCAGCGGCGCGAAATATTCCTGCACCGCGGTCGCGTCCATTTCGCGCTGACCGGTCATGGCTTCGAGCGCGTCTTGCCACGGCTTGCTGGCGCCCAGTTCGAGCATCTTGTTCAGGCGCTCGCCAACTTCTTTGTTGCCGTAGAACGTGCAGCGGTGCAGCGGGCCTTGGTGGCCGGCCATCTTGCACATTTCGCGGTAGAACTGGAATTGCAGCACGTGGGCGAGGAAGTAGCGCGAATACGGTACGCCGCCCGGGACGTGGTATTTGGCGCCGGCGTCGAAGTCGGCTTCGCTGCGGGCGACCGGGGCTTTCACGCCCTGGTATTTCTCGCGCAGCTGCCACCAGCCTTCGTTGTATTTGTCGGCCGGGATTTCGCCGGAGAACACCCGCCAGCGCCACTGATCAACAAGCAGACCAAACGGCAGGAAGGCGACTTTGTCCATCGCTTGACGCAGCAGGATGGCGACGTCTTGCGAGGCGTCCGGCTCTTTGTCGAGCAGGCCAATCTCTTTCAGATAAGCCGGGGTAATGCCGAGCGCGACGGTGTCGCCAATCGCTTCGTGGAAACCGTCGTTGGCGCTGTCCATGAACAGGAACGGCTGGTTCTTGTAAGCGCGCTGGTAGTAGTTGTGACCGAGTTCGTGGTGAATGGTGACGAAGTCTTCGCCATTGACCTTGATGCACATCTTGATGCGGATGTCGTCCTGGTTGTCGAGATCCCAGGCGCTGGCGTGGCAGACCACGTCGCGATCACGCGGTTTCAGGAATTGCGAGTTTTTCCAGAAACTCTCCGGCAGCGGCGCGAAACCGAGCGAGCTGAAGAACTGCTCACCGGCGAGCACCATTTTGCCTTCCGGGGTTTGCTTGATGTCGAGTTCGGCAACGTTGTTGCCAGTGACGACGGTCGGTTGGCCGTAGGCCTTCAGCACCAGCGCATCAAGGTTGACGCCTTCGCCACCGCCTTGCGGTTTGACGAAGTCGTACACGTTGCCCCATTGCTGTGCCCACATGTTGCCGAGCAGGTGCGCCGGAATCGGGCCGGTCTTGGCAACCACATCATCGCCGAATTTTTCATTGAGCTTGGCGCGGACATGGCAGTGCAGCGCGCTGTACAGCGGCTCGACTTGCGTCCACAAGCGATCCAGTTCTTTGGCGAAATCATCGGCCGGCATGTCGTACTTGGCGCGCCACATGGCACCGGTGTCGACATAGCCGAGTTCCTTCGAACCTTCGTTGGCGATTTCGACCATGCGGGTGTATTCGGCGCGCATGGCCGGGGCAATGCTGTGCCAGCCGGTCCAGGCTTCGAGCCGTTCGGCCGGTTTGCTGGCCGGGTTGGCGATGATGTCTTCGAGCTGGCCGAGGCTCAGGCAGGTTTGCTTGCCGCCTTCGCCCGGTTTGCAGTACTTGCCGGCGCCGTACTGGGCGTTCAGTGACGACGAGATTTTCGCCAGCTCTTCAGTCTTGGCGGCGTCGGCCGGGGCCGGCAGCACCATAGCCAAGCGGATTTTTTCCAGCTTGCGGTTCAGTTCCGGCGGCAGCTCCATGCCAATGAATTGCTTGCTGGCGTTGGCGAGTTCAACCGCCTTGGCGGTGGCGATCTCGTTGGCTTTGGCGATCAGGGCTTCGGTATCCGGCGTGATATAGGTTTCGGCGATCCAGGCGGCGCGCTGCGCCTCCAGATTCAGCTTCAGCAGTTCGGCTTCGGCATCGGCAACGAATTTCTCGGCGTCGGCGACGGTTGGGCCATTCGCCTGTACGGTCTGCTGGGTCGATTCCGGTTCGCTGCATGCGGCGACGCCAAGGGCAACGGCTACGGCGAGCAGGGCGGGGCGCCAGCGCGCGGTCGTGTTCTGATTCATGCGTTCCTTCTCCAAAGCGGTCCCGCCGACGCGGGCGACGGCGGATTATAACGAGCAGGGCGGCCGGCACCAGCGCCATCCGGACGGCAAAAATACTGTGGTCAAATGCATATTCCAGTAGAATGCGCGCCGGCTTTTTCGCCCTCGATCGGACTGGGAATGAACATGACGCTTGGCCCCTTAATGCTTGATTTGCAAGGCCTTTCACTGGATGCCGAAGAGCGCGAGCTGATTCGTCACCCGGCGGTTGGCGGGGTCATTCTGTTTGCCCGCAACGTTGACAGCGCGGACCAGGTCCGGGCGCTGACCGATGCCATCCGGCGCGAGTCCGGTCGCAACCTGCTGATCGCGGTCGATCAGGAAGGCGGCCGGGTGCGGCGTCTGCGCGAGGGTTTCAGCCAGCTGCCAGCACTGCGTACGCTCGGCCCGGAGGCCAATGCCGAGGCGCTGCGCCGGGCACAGGAGCTCGGCTGGCTGATGGCGAGCGAGGTGCGGGCAGTCGGTTGTGACATCAGCTTCGCGCCGGTGCTGGATCTCGATTACGGCACCAGCGAAGTTATTGGCGATCGCAGCTTTGGGCCGGATCCCGCGCAGGTGGTCCCGTTGGCGCGCGCCTATCTGCACGGCATGCGGGAGGCCGGCATGCTCGGTACCGGCAAACACTTTCCCGGTCACGGTTTCGTCGCCGCAGATTCACATACCCATGTCCCGGTCGACGAACGCACGCCGGCACAAATCGAGCGCTGCCTGTCAGTCTTCCGCGGCCTTGCCGGCGAGCTCGGCGGCATCATGCCGGCGCACGTGATTTACCCGGCGCTGGACCCGTTGCCGGCGGGTTTCTCCCGCTATTGGTTGCAAACCGTGCTGCGTGAACAGCTGCAATTCCACGGCTGCATTTTCAGTGATGATCTCGCCATGGCCGGCGCCCATGTGGTCGGCGATTACCACGCCCGTGCACACGCGGCCCTCGACGCTGGCTGCGACATGGTGCTGGTCTGCAATGATCGCAAAGGCGCCATCGAAACGCTGGAAGCGCTGCCGCAAAAAATTGCCCGTGAGCAGAGCGCACGCATCGCGGCGCTGTGTCAGCGCGAGCCGGCACTGCCGCTGCCACAGCTGCAACGCGAGCGGCGCTGGCAACAGGCGCAGCCCTTGCTGGGTTGATGGCACTTCAAGACTGGATGAGTTCAGGAGAGTTTTTGCCCCATGCCTTCGTTCGCCAAAATCTGGAACTGGTTGCTGGAGTTGACCGATGTCGCCGCGTGGATCACCGGCGTGTTGGTGATCTTGGCAATCGCTACGTTGGTGCACTGGTTCTGGCGTCGTTTGCATAAACGCGTTCAGCGCAAGCTGCAGCAAACCAATACCGTTTGGGACGATGCGCTGTGGGATGCGTTGTCCAAGCCGACCGCGCTGGCCATCTGGTTGGTCAGTTTGATGTTCGCGTTTGAATACATCTTTACCGAGCGCTCCGCCGTGATGTTGAAAGCCGTGGCGACGGCGCGCACGCTCGGCATTGTCGTGCTGATTTGCTGGTTCTTGCTACGTTTGGTGCGTAGCGTCGAATCGGCGTTGGTCGAAAAGGCCAAAACCAGCACCGAAGAAGGGCGGCTGGATGGCACCACCATCGAAGCGATAGGCAAGCTGGCGCGTATTTCGGTGTTCATTGTCATGGCGCTGATTGGCTTGCAGTCGATGGGTTTCTCCATTTCCGGTGTCCTGGCATTCGGTGGTATCGGTGGTCTGGCTGTGTCGTTTGCGGCCAAGGATTTGCTCGCCAACTTTTTTGGCGGTTTGATGCTGTATCTGGACCGGCCTTTTGCCGTCGGTGACAGCATTCGTTCGCCAGATAGGGAACTGGAAGGCACGGTGGAGTACATCGGTTGGCGGCAAACGCGCATCCGGACGGAGAGCAAACGTCCGCTTTACATCCCGAATTCGGTGTTCGCCAATATTGCCGTCGAAAACGTCACCCGGATGAGCAACCGTCGCATCCGTGAAATGATTGGCCTGCGCTATCAGGACGCTGCCCGGCTGCCAGATTTGATTGCCGATCTGCGCCAATACCTTGCCAACCATTCGGATATTGTGGTGGACCAAAGTCAGGGCGCCTGGTTTCATCAGTTCGGTGAATCGAGTTTGAATTTGTTGGTCGACGCACACACACGACCGGTCGATTTGGTGGATTTTTATCGCATTAAAGAAAACGTGTTGTTTGGAATTCAGCAAATCGTGCTGAAGCATGGCGCTGATTTTGCCTTTCCGAGCCGCACCCTCTATGTTGAATCAGGCGCTGCGCCGAGCGCGTAAACCCTGCATTTGGCACAACCGGCCCAAGATGGGTCCACCGGTGGCGGTTTCGCCACCATTCGAGGGCCACATTCACCGTGAATGCTGGCAACCATGGCGTGACGAACGCCGCAGGAGGTTTTATCGAGATGAGCGAATACACGATTCACGCCCGTGTGCCGGGCAAGATTGTGATGGTGGGCTTTGGTGCCATTGGCCAGGGCGTGCTGCCGTTGATCTTGCGTCATCTGGACGTCAAGCCCAGTGATATCACCATTGTGACGGCCGATGAGCGCGGTCACGCGGAGGCTCGCGAGTATGGTATTCGCTTTATCGATCACGCCCTGACCCGCAGCAATTACCGCGAGGTGTTGTCGCCATTGTTGGCGCCGGGCAATTTTCTGGTCAATCTGTCCGTTGATGTTTCGTCGATTGCGTTGGTCGAGCTCTGTCAAGAATTCCAGACGCTTTATATCGATACCTGCATTGAGCCATGGGCCGGTGGCTACACCGATCCGGCGTTGAGCTTTTCGGAGCGATCGAATTACGCCATTCGCGAACACGCGCTGGCGCTGCGCAAGAAATACCCGCAAGGCAGCACTGCCATTTTCGCCAATGGCGCCAATCCGGGCATGGTGTCGCATCTGCTCAAACAGGCCTTGCTGAACCTGCATCGTGACATTCACGGCGATCTTGCGACGCCTGCCAATCGCGAGGAGTGGGCCGCGCTTGCCCGGAAACTCAATATCAAGATGATTCATGTTGCCGAGCGCGACACCCAGATCACCGACAAGCCGAAACAGATGAACGAGTTTGTCAACACCTGGTCCGTCGATGGTTTTGTTGGCGAAGGTTGTCAGCCGGCAGAACTCGGCTGGGGCACGCATGAAAAGCAGTTGCCAGCGGACGGTGCAACGCATGCATTTGGTTGTGGCGCAGCCATTTATCTGAAGCGCCCGGGCGCGACCGTGCGGGTACGCACCTGGACGCCGGACTATGGTCCTTTCCACGGCTTCTTGATCACTCACAACGAAGCGATTTCCATCTCGGATTACTTGACGGTGCGTGATGGCGACAAGGTGTTGTACCGGCCGACCTGTCACTATGCTTATCATCCGTGCGACAGTGCGGTGGTATCGCTGCACGAATTCAACGGCCGCAATTTCACCCTGCAGCCGAAACAGCGGGTGCTGCGTGAAGAGATCATCGACGGTATGGATGAGCTCGGTGTGTTGCTTGCCGGTCATGCCAAAGGTGCGTACTGGTATGGCTCGCAGTTGACGGCGAAAGAGGCGAAAGCGCTGGCGCCGTACAACAGCGCAACCAGTCTGCAAGTGACCAGCGCGGTACTGGCCGGCATGGTCTGGGCCATCGAGAATCCGCGTGCTGGTATCGTCGAGGCGGAAGACATGGATTTTGCCCGCAATCTCGACGTGCAGAAGCCCTATCTTGGCAAGCTGGTCGGGGCCTACACCGACTGGACGCCGCTGCAACAGCGCAACACCTTGTTTGCGGAGTCGATCGACAGCAGTGACCCGTGGCAGTTCAGCAACGTGCTGGTCAATTGATCGGCGCTGACGTGGATCGTGCGAGCATGAAAAAGCGGCCTTGATGGCCGCTTTTTCTTTTGCTGGTGCTTCCGATGAAGATCGCGATCAGGGCGTTGGCGTTGCCGGCGTTTCTGCTTGCGTGCTGTCGTTACCAGTCGGGGTCGGCGTTGGTTCGGTTGCTGAATCCGTCGCTGGATCGGCAGCGTTCACCGGCACCTTGGGTTTGTGTTTCAGTACCGTGTGCACGACGTGATCGTATTCGAAGGTGACGACATATTCCGGGTAATGCCACCGGGTGATCGGCGGCTGGCCGACCGGCCCCTGTACTTGCGCCGGGGTGCCAAACAATTTTTCCACTTCAGCCTTGCTCATGCCTTTGCCCGGACGCGGCAGCTTGCTGTCGCCTTGCTGGCTGAGCGGTATCTGCAACACATCGCCGGCAGCAAGTGCGGTTAACGGCAAACTCAGGGCCAAGCACAAGAACGCGAATCGCATGGTCATATGTCCTGTCAGAGTGGGAGGCATCCGGCGTTCAGTGTAGCGACAGCCACCGCTTCATTTCTGTGAACCGGCACCGCAGACAATGCCGGTGGCGGTGTGAAGGCGGTCAGGTTTCGGCGCTGGCTTTGGCTTCGCGCCGGCGTGCCGCGTCGAGATGCAGGGTGTGGCGGACAATCGCATCGCGGTCGCTGTCAGTGATCTCGGTGAATTCGCTGCCGATATGGAACCGACCGTCCCGGGCATCACAGCGCAGCACTTTGGCGCGGCAGCTGACCGCGGTCGCTGTGTGCAGCAGAATGAAGTGCAGATCCACCAGACTGTCGACGCTCAGCGCAGTCGGGTGCTGAAAGCCGAGTCCGCTGCCGCTCAGGATCACGTCATGACGCTGGTAATGGCTGGCGGCTTGCTGCAGCACGTAGAAGCGGGAGGTCAATTCGATCTTGCGGTTGACGAGCTTCAGGTACTGGCCGATATCGCGCGATTTGTCCTGAATATTGCGCAGCAAGCCGGCGCTGTCACTGTCGATCACCTGCAGTTCGCGCAGCAGTTGATGGCCGGCAGCGAGCTCGATCGGCGGGCTGACCGGCAAGACCGGTGCCGTCACCGGATCAACGCGCAATGCGATGGTGTCGGTGATGCGAAAATAGTCGCGGCGATCCGCCGGTTGCTGATTGGCGGCAGTGGGGTCGGATGCGCTCATTGCAGACTCCCTCGACGACAGGCGGCGGCTGAGGCCGCTCGAACCGGTTTTCTTGCCTTAGCCTAGCACGAATGGGATGATGCCGGCCTGTTCCGGCGGCCCGTTTGGCTGCCTTTTGCTGGACCTGCCATGTTTCGACCGTTCTCCGTTTTTGTCGGTCTGCGCTATACCCGCGCCAAGCGCCGTAA
>CAMLKQ010000113.1 GCA_946480585.1 uncultured Kangiella sp. | reverse complement strand
GCTGGTTCCTCGACCGCGTCGCGACCCACATCCTCGCGTTCGAAGGCGATTCGCAGGTGGTCTGGTTCGAAGGCAACTACGCCGACTACGAAGCGGACAAGAAGCGCCGGCTCGGCGTCGAAGCCGATCAGCCGCACCGGCTCAAGTACAAGCCGATCGAGCGCTGAGCAAGCGATTGCGGACAAACAAAACGGGCGGATTTCTCCGCCCGTTTTGTTTTGGCCAACGGCAGCAAGACTGCCATGCACGTGGTTCTGTCCAGCCCACGTGCGGTTTATCGCCTCAATTGGCCCTGGTGACGATGATCGACGGGTCGACCTCCTGCTCCCCCACCTTGATCACATAGTCGAGCGTGCCGTCTTCCAACTCAGGTGCCACATTGACCTCAAACACCGACTTCTTGTCGCTGTGCGCCACCGGATTGGCCGGACAGGTGTGCGGCTGCTGCTGACTGTCACGGCAGTCGGTGAAACTGATCGATAGCGGCTGGTTACCGTCGCAACCGTTGCAATGCCATTGCACCTGACTGGCGCGGTTTTTTGCACGCACGGTTTTCTGGCCCTGGTCATCGAAGACCGGTCCAGACGTATCGACCTTGATGTTGATATTGATGGTGGGACCTTCCGCCGCACCGACTCGCGGCGCAGCAAGGTAAATCCCCATCAACACGACCACCGCGGTGGCCAGCTTGAACGCAGCAACGCGATGCGTCGCTGCCGAGAAACGACTGACTGCCATGTGCTACCTCCCTTGTGCGATCCGTCGGGAAGCGGATCGATCCGGTACCTTGGCAGAAACAGGCGTCTCATCTGCGCCCGATGGCATCGGCGTCGGCACGGTGTCAGAAGCGTAGTCGAGCCGACGACCACTGGCGTGGTTTGCGCGCCGGTTATTGCGCCTTCAGTCTCAGCGCAAGCCCACGGTGTCAGCCCCGTGTGAAGGAGAATCTGCGGATGGTGGGTACAACTCGATTCAAGGCCGGTTGCTGAGCCAAATCAGCCAATCCACCGGCAACAGCAGAGTATCGGTCGCGACACAAAGCGGCAGATCGATGAGCGCGCGCACCGGCGCCTCGCCGGGAATGATCGGATCCTGCCAGGCACGGCCGACTTCCCGGAATGCTGTCTGACTGCCTTTGTATGGATAGACCTGCTCCGGCGCTTGCGCGTGCACATACACCGTCGAACACGCTGACAATGCCAACGAGCCCATCGTCAGCAGCAAAACCGGCATCACCCTTCGCGCACGCATACGTCATCCGCCATCACTTGCAGGGCCGTGCAGCAAAACAAAAGGCGCCTGAACGGCGCCTTAATGTCGATGCGTAATCGCGGTATCGCTTACTGCAGATTCTGCAGCGCGCGAATGCGCACTTCCAGCGGCGGGTGAGTAGCGAACAGGTGAGCGATACCGCCACCACTGCGCAGACCGAACGCGGTCATCTCGGCCGGCATTTCGACCGGCTGGCCGGATTCCGCCATCAGCCGCTGCAATGCCGCGGTCATGGCGAACTTGCTGGTCAACAAGGCACCGGCTTCGTCAGCGCGGAACTCACGGCGGCGCGAGAACCAGGCGACGATCATCGACGCCAGGATGCCCAGAACCATTTCGGCAACGAAGGTCGCGATATAGAAACCGATGCCGGGACCGCTGCTTTCCTGATCGCGACGCAGGAAGCTGTCGACGGCGTAGCCGATGATGCGGGCAAAGAACATCACGAAGGTGTTGACGACACCTTGAATCAGGCTGAGCGTGACCATGTCGCCGTTGGCGACGTGGCCGATTTCGTGACCGAGCACCGCTTTCACTTCATCGCGCGAGAACCGGCGCAGCAAGCCTTCGCTGACCGCGACCAGCGCGTTGTTCTTGTTCCAGCCGGTGGCAAACGCGTTCGACTGGTGCGACGGAAAAATACCGACTTCCGGCATGCCGATACCGGCTTTGTGGGCCAGCTCGGCAACGGTATCAACCAGCCAGCGCTCCTCGGCGGTGCGCGGTTGTTCGATGATGTGCACGCCCATCGTGCGTTTTGCCATCCATTTGGAAATCAGCAGCGAAATGAGCGAGCCGGCCATACCGAACACGGCGCAGAAAATCAGCAGATTGGTCAGGTTCAGACCGCCCGGCTGGTAGGCGCTGCCGACGCCAAGAATGCTGAGCACTATGCCTGCTACCAGCATGACTGCCAGGTTGGTCAACAGGAACAACACGATGCGTAACATGATTCCTCTCCAGACTCTCACTCACCAATGGCGGAGCCGTTTACGGCTGCAATTCTGGGGCTTTTGACCGCGAATTCAAGCGTTGTTGCCAGCCGGCAATACCCAGTAACAAAGCCACGAAAATTGACACCGGCAACACGCCCCAATGCACCCACAGGGTGTCCGGCTTTTGCGCCGTCACCGTGGTCCGCAGAATCGCGGTTTCGAACTGCGGCAGGCGATCAGTAATACGACCATCCGGGCCAATCACGGCACTGACACCGGTTACGGTGGCGCGAATCACCGGCACACCGTTTTCGAGTGCGCGGCTGCGGGCGATCTGCAGGTGTTGCCACGGCCCGAAGCTGGTGCCAAACCAGGCATCGTTGCTGACAGTCAGCAGATAACCTGCACCGCCGTTCAATGCCCGGACGTTGTCACGGACCAGTTCCGGGTAGGCAATTTCATAACAGACCGCACCGACCATCGCCTGCGGACCGAGCGTCAGCAGCGCGGCGCGCTCACCTTCGCTGAAACCCGACATCGGCAGATTGAAAAACGCGAACATGCCACGCAGCACCGACTGAAACGGCACGTACTCGCCAAACGGCACCAGATGGCGTTTGTCATAACGACCCGACGCCGTGCCGAGACCGACTATCGCGTTGTAATAGCGGCCATCCGCATTGGCGACCGGCAAGCCGGTGATCAGCGCGGTGCCAGCATCAAGCGCGGCCTGATTCAGGCGCGGAAAATAATCGCCGAGGTTGTCGGCAAACGCCGGAATCGCAGCTTCTGGCCAGATCACCGCATCGACTTTACCAAGCAACGGCAAGGTCAGCTCCTGATACTGATGCAGGATGCGATTCAACTGTTCTGGCTGCCATTTCAGACTCTGTTCGATGTTTGCCTGCACCAGCGCGACCGACAATTTCGGTGTTGTCGCCGATGCGGCCGGCATCGCGGCGGGCGTTTGTGCTTGCGGCGTCAAGAGCCCGATCAGCACGACGGCGACAACCGCATTGAGCAACCAGCGTCGCGGACGCCGTGGTGATGAAATCGCGGCGGGTGACGAGAGCGGTTTCGAGGTCACTCGTGACGACACTGGCTGCGCCGACCACAGTAACAACGTGGCGGCCAATGCCACCGCGAGACTGGCGCCGTACACACCCAACCATGGCATCAGGTGACGCAGCACCGTATCAGTTTGGCTGTAACCGGCAAACAACCACGGAAAGCCGGTGAACAAATGCCCGCGCAGAAATTCGCCGATCAACCACAGCGGCGCAAACGCCAGCATGCGCGCGCCCGGTGCCGGAAAAATCCGCACCAGCAACCAGCCAACGGCGGCGACAAAAAGCGCCAGTGCGATCACCATGCCGGCGGTCAGGAACAGCGACAATGCCAGCGGTGCCTGACCAAAATCGCGAATCGCGACGTGCACCCAGGACACGCCAACACCGAACGCGGCAGCGCCCCAGCACAGACCGCTCCATGCCGCCTGTTTCGGTGTCGCGTTGCGCCAAGCCAGCAGCAGCAGGGCCAGCGACAACACGCTGAACCACGGCAAATCGATCGGCGAAAACGCCAGCGGAAACAGCGCGCCGCCGGCCGTGGCCAACAACGGCATGCGCCAGCTGAAAAACACAGCCTGCATTGCATTCATCCTGTTTTGTTGTGTTGCCGCACCGCGGCCACTTTTGTGCCCATCCGGATGCGACAACGGGCCGCAGCCGGCCCGTTGTCATGATGACAGTGACACCCTATCAGCTGGTCACCGCCGGTTTCTTCACTTTCAGCAATTTGATGCGGCGACTGTCACTGGCCAGCACCGTCAGATCATAGCCGCCAACCTGCAATTGCTCGCCACGCTGCGGCAAGTGACCAAACTGGTTGGCAACAGCGCCGCCGATGGTGTCGAACTCTTCTTCGTCGAGCGCAGTACCGAACTGGCGGTTGAAATCCTCCAGCTCCATGTCGGCGCGGACATGCCACTCGCTGTCATTGAGCTGGCGCAGGTATTCTTCTGCGTCTTCAAAATCGTACTCGTCGGAAATTTCGCCGACGATCTGCTCGAGCACGTCTTCAATGGTGATGAGACCGGCAACGCCGCCGTACTCGTCGACCACAATCGCCATGTGATTGCGACTGCTGCGGAACTCGCGCAACAGGCTGTCGAGCCGCTTGCTTTCCGGCACCACCATGGCGGGCCGCAGGATTTCATGGATATCGAACTGATCGCGCGCCGCATCCGGCGACAGCAGGCTGAACTGCAACAAGTCTTTCGCCAGCAGAATGCCTTCGACCTGATCGCGCGAGGCCCCGACCACCGGATAGCGCGAGTGACCGGCTTCCGCGACTTTCGGCAGGATCTCGGCCAGCTCATCGTCGGCATCGAGCACGATCATCTGCGAGCGCGGGATCATGATGTCACGCACCCGCAGCTCGGCCACGCTCATGACGCCTTCGAGCATGGTCAGGGTGTCGCGATCCACGACATTGGTGTCGGCGGCTTCGCGCAGGCTGTCGAGCAGCTCCTCGCGGTTTTGCACACCCGGTTGCATCGCGTCGAGCAGCCGGTGAAACCAGCCGCGCCGACGCAAACTACTGGAACTAGACGAGTCGTCAGACATGGGGGACTTTTAACGCTCTCCGGCGTAGGGATCAGGGATGTTCAAGGACGCCAGAATGGTGCGCTCCAGCGCTTCCATCCGGACCGCTTCGGCATTCTTGATGTGGTCGTAGCCTAGCAGATGCAAGACACCGTGCACCACCATGTGTGCCCAGTGATGGTTCAATGGCTTGCCTTGCTCCTTGGCCTCGGCGGCGACCACGCCAGCGCAAATCACCAAATCGCCGAGATAGTGGTTACTCACCGCCAACGGAGCACCGATATCCGGCATTTCAAACGGGAAGCTCAGCACATTGGTGGGCTTGTCCTTGCCGCGGTAATCGCCGTTCAGTTGCTGGCTTTCGGCTTCATTGACCAGGCGAATGGTCAGCGCCGCCTTGCCGTCGGCGTGATCGGCATCGTGCAGCAAGGCGGCGCGCGCCCAGCGCCGCAGCAGCGCATCGCTCGGCAAATCCTTGCGGCGCGATGCCCGCTGGATATCCAGACTCAAGCGCAAACTCACGTGATGTCACCTTTGCCGGATTTGTCCGCCTCGGCCGCACTGTCGGCCGCGTCTTTCAGCAGCGCCTGCTTGCGCTCCCAGCTTTCGTAGGCCCGCACCACGCTCATCACCACCGGGTGCCGGACCACATCATCAGCCGAGAAGAACGTGAACGACACCTTGTCGATGCCTTTCAACACTTCGATGGCGTGGCGCAAACCGCTCTGGCTTTTGCGCGGCAAATCGATCTGGGTAATGTCGCCGGTGATGACGGCTCTCGAATCAAAACCAATCCGGGTCAGCAGCATTTTCATCTGTTCGATCGTGGTGTTCTGGCTTTCATCCAGAATCACGAACGATTCGTTCAGGGTGCGGCCGCGCATGAACGCGAGCGGCGCCACTTCGATGACGTTGCGCTCCATGTACTTGGCGACTTTCTCGAAGCCGAGCATTTCATAGAGCGCGTCGTACAGTGGCCGCAGGTACGGATCGACCTTCTGGGCCATGTCGCCGGGCAGAAAGCCGAGTTTCTCGCCCGCTTCCACCGCCGGCCGGGTCAACACGATACGACGCACCTGCTGGCGTTCGAGCGCATCGACCGCACAGGCCACCGCGAGATAGGTTTTGCCGGTACCGGCCGGGCCGATACCGAAACTGATGTCGTGATGGCGGATATTGTCGATGTATTCGGCCTGGGCCCGGTTGCGCGACTTGATCGGACCGCGTTTGGTAAAGACGGTGAAATCTTCGCCACGGCCACGCTCGTCACGGCTGTCGCCGGCACGCTCATCGCGCACCCGGTACTGCTGCAGCAACAGGTGCAGATCGGCGCGCGAAATGGCGGTCGTGGTTTCGCTCAGCTCAAACAGGCTTTGCACGACATCGGCCGCCGCTTCGGCGTGCTCGCGCTCGCCGATGATGCGGAACTGGTTCGAGCGATTGTTGATCTCGACGCCAAGCCGGCGCTCGATCTGGCGCAGGTTTTCGTCGAGCTGACCGGCAACCGCCGCAAGCCGCTCGTTGTCGAGTGGCTCGAGGGTGAAATCGAGCGTGTAGAGCGAGCTCAAGCGGCCACCACCTTGTCGATCAATTCCCCGCGCAGGCTGTTGGTCAATGCCTGGGTGATGCGCACGGTGACAAACTCGCCAATGAGCGCTTTCGGTCCGGCGAAGTTGACCAGCCGGTTGTTCTCGGTGCGACCGCAGAGTTCGTCCGGGTTCTTGGTGGCCGGCCGCTCGACCAGAATGATCTGCTCGGTACCGACCATTTTGCGGGCAAAATCCTGCGCCTGCTGGTTCAACCGGTGTTGCAGCAATTGCAGCCGTTGCAGCTTGCGCTCTTCCGGCGTGTCATCGGCAAGATCCGCCGCCGGGGTACCGGGCCGGGCGCTGTAGACAAAGCTGAACGACACGTCGTAGTTCATTTCAGCAACCAGCTTCATCGTTGCTTCGAAATCGGCTTCGGTTTCACCGGGGAAGCCGATGATGAGATCGGTCGACAGGCTGAGATCCGGGCGAATCGCCCGCAACTTGCGCACTTTCGATTTGTATTCGAGCACAGTGTGGCCGCGCTTCATCGCCGCCAGAATGCGATCGGAACCGCTCTGGATCGGCAGGTGCAGGTGCGACACCAGCTTCGGCACCCGACCATAAACCGCGATCAGACGCTCGGAAAATTCGACCGGATGCGAGGTGGTGAACCGGATGCGGCCAATCTGCGGAATCGACGCCGTCAGTTCGATGAGTTCGGCCAAGTCAGCTTCGCCGCCGTCGTGCTTGGCACCGCGATAGGCGTTGACGTTCTGACCGAGGAAATTGATTTCGCGCACGCCGCGCTCGACCAGGCCAACCACTTCCGCCAGCACATCATCGAGCGGCCGCGACACTTCCGGACCGCGGGTGTACGGCACCACGCAGAAGGT
>CAMLKQ010000112.1 GCA_946480585.1 uncultured Kangiella sp. | reverse complement strand
GCCAATCGATTGGTGTGATCAATGGCGCGCAGACGCGAGTGGCTTTGCATGCTGATGGCCAGCGTCGGCCGATCATCAGCAGGAAGGTTCAGATGGCCCACGACGCTGGTGGCTCCACCCACCGGGATCACTCGCAGGCCGCGCTCTTGTGCATGCGCCAGAATGGCAACGAGGTGATCTTCGTTGCGCGCTTCGACCACGGCATCGCAAACTTGTCCGGGTACGCCGTGACGCAAGCGCAGCCAGTCGGGCAGACTTTGGCCGCAGCTGTGGCGCAAACGCAGGGCCGGATCAGTACGGGCACCAAGATGCATGAGCATGTTGTTGTCGAGTCGCGATGGCGGTATCGCCGCGCACACCGCAGCACGTTCGGCGTCAACCGGGCGGATACCGGCACCGAGCTGTGCGGTCAAAAAGGCCAAGGCCGCGGGGCGTAGCGGCACGTCGATATCCTGATGGCCCCAGCCATTCCAGCGTTGCATAGTGGATCTCCTGCAGTGCCGGTGATGGTATTGCGCGTCCGCTTCGGTAGACTTGGCGCTGGCCACCGTCTGTTTGTCCGATGACGCCAGTTGGAGATCCGCCGATGCAGGCACGTGTCGTCAATGCTTATGCCGAAGCCCTGTTTGAAACGGCCGCCGCGGCCGGTTGGCAGCGCACGGCATTACTCGAAGCCGCCGGGGTTACCGTCGCGGCCAACAGCGAGGGCATTCCCGTTGCCGATTACCTGCGCTTGCTGAACACCGCGGCAGAGCGGATTCCGGATCCGGCGTTTGGCCTGCATGTTGGCGAACAGTTTCGGATGTCGCACTACGCGGTGTATGGCTTGTTGTTGCTGGCGTGCCGGACCTTTCGGGAAGCGGTCGAGCAGGTCATGCGCTACGAATCGCTGGCACACGATCTGGGCCGCTCGGAATTGATCGAATTCGACGATTACGCCGAGTACCGCTGGCACAGCCCGTGGCTGGAGAAAACGGAATGCCGACATCTGTCGGAAAGTGTTTTTGCTGGTATCGCAGTATTCGTGCGTTGGTTGGTGGGGCAGCCGGTGGCGGCTCATGAAGTGTGTTTTCGGCATCCTGCTCCGGCCGACACGGCAGAGCATCAACGCATTTTTGCTTGCCCGGTCCGCTTTGCTGCCGAGCATCACAGCATCCGTTTTGACAAAGCACTGCTCGACTGGCCGGTGCCGCAAGCCGATCCCAGTCTGCGGGCCGCCTTGCAATTGCATGCCGATCAATTGCTGTCGGCACGACGCGAACAGTTGGAGCCAGAGCTCTTGAACCGGGTGCGCGCCATTTTGCTGCCGCAACTGGGCCAGGGCCGGGCACGGCTGGCCGATGTCGCGAGCGAGCTGGCGATGAGTCCGCGCAGTCTGCAACGGCAACTGGAGCGGATTGGTTACACCTTCCAGCAAGTGCTTGATGCCACTCGGCGCGATCTCGCCAAGCGTTATTTGCTTGACGCCAAACTGACGCTGACCGATATCGCTTTTCTGCTCGGCTACAGCGAGCAGAGTTCGTTCACCCACGCGTTTCGCGATTGGGAGGGCGTAACGCCGTCGCAGTGGCGCTTGGCGAATCGGCGTTAGCAAAAGCGGGGATAAGCTTCTTCGGTTCGTCAGTCCGCATGAAAACAAAAAGCCCCGCAGTGCGGGGCTTTTTGTTGGTAAACGTCGCGATGCGACGATCACATCAGGCCTTGTCTTCCTGATTGTCGATCTGCTCTTGAGCGCGTTCAATCGACGACAGCGGCAATTGCGATTGCTGCGGCGCCGGCTCGACGGTAGCGCGCGGCTTGGCCATCGGCGAACTGCTGGAGCTCGAGGTGCGGTGCAGCACCGTACTCTGGTTCTGGCTCGGTTCGATCAAGCTGGCGAGCAGGGCCGCGACGTTCTTCAGCGCTTCCTCTTCCGAAACTTCCGGCTTCGGCGCTGGCTCAACCGGCTTCGGCTTGGCTGCCGGTGCCGAAGCAATCACGCGTGGGCGCACGGCTTCAGCCGGGGCGTTGCTGTCAGCGCTGCTGCTCGGCGCGGCAGGGGCCGGTACGGCCGGGGTCGGTTCGATCGGTGCAACCGGTGCCGGCTTCGCGGCCGGTGCCGACGCCGAGCTGGCGCTGGCGGCCGGTGCCGCGACTGGAGCCATTACTGGCGCGCTGACCGGTGCCGGTTGCGCGGCGACTGCCGGAACGATTTCTGCGGTCACTGGTGCCATCGGGCTGACTGCTGCCGGCTTGCTCGGTTCGCTGCTGGCGACGTTGACAACAACCGGTACCGGTTCAGCGGCAGCGGTTTCCGCCACGGCCACTTCCACCGCGGTGTCATCGAGCTGCGGTGCGGTAAACGCGGCCGCGGTCGGCAATTCGGTATCGGCGTCATTGCCGTCACGATCGCGACGACGACCACCGCCAAGGTGACGCGGCAGCCGGCGACGGCGATCACCGCGCTCGCCACGATCACGGCGCTGTTCGGTCGCTTCGATGTTCTCACGATCGATGACATTGACGTCGGCGTTGTCATTGATCGGCGTATCCACTGCCATCACCGGTGCAACGGCAGCCACTGGCGCAGCGGCGACAACCGGTGCAGCGGTTACGTCTGCAACCGGCGCATCCGTGCCTTGCTGCTGCTGACGCATGGCCATGCGCTCGGCACGGGTCTGACGCGGACCACGTTCTTCACGCGGCTGGCGCTCTTCCCGGGGCTGACGCTCTTCACGCGGTGCGCGTTCTTCCCGTGCCTGCTGCGGTTGTTGTTCGCGAGCTTGCTGTTCACGCGGTTGGCGCTCGCCACGCGGCTGACGCTCTTCGCGCGGCTGGCGACCATCACGTTGTTGGCCTTCCGCTTTCGGCTGCTGCTGGCGACGGTTGTCGGCCTGCGGCTCACGATTCGGTTCACGGGCCTGATCGCGTGCGCTGTCACGACCTTGGCGTTGCTGATCGCGGCCTTCACCACGACCGTCGCCGCGGCCATCACGGCGCTGACCACGGCCATCGCGACCATCACGGCGCTCGCCACGGTTGTCCGGGCGACCATCGCGGCGTTCGCCACGCTTGTTGCGATCGCGATCGTTGCGGCCACGGCCTTTTTCTTCTTTCGCCGGTTCGCCGGTACCAAACAGGGCGTCCCAGAGCCGGCGCAGAATGCCCGGCTTGGCGACGGTTGCGACCGGTGCGGCAGCGGTGACCTTGGCGGCTTGCGGCGCGGGTGCCGGCGGCACAACCGGTGCCGGGGCGGCGACCTGGGCGTACTGCACGGCCGGCGCTTCGCTACGCGGTTTGTTCTGGGTGGTGATTTCCACCGCTTCCACGGTCGGCTGTTCGGCCAGCGAGTAGGAAACGGTCTCGACCACTTCCTGCTGGCGCAGGCGGCGGACTTCGTAATTCGGGGTTTCGAGGTGCGGATTCGGCACCACGACCACATGCACTTCGTGACGTTTCTCGATGCCGAGAATGTCTTTGCGCTTTTCGTTCAAGAGGTAGGTGGCGGCTTCGACCGGCAGGATGGCCTGCACTTGCGAGGTCGAATCCTTCATCGCTTCTTCTTCGATCAGGCGCAGCACCGACAGCGACATCGATTCGACGTTGCGGATGTGGCCGACGCCGTTACAGCGCGGGCACAGCTCGGTGGTCGATTCGGCCAGCGCCGGACGCAGGCGCTGACGCGACATTTCCATCAGGCCGAACTTCGACAGGCGGCCCAATTGGATGCGGGCGCGATCCATCTCGACGGCATCACGCAGCGCGTCTTCGAGCATGCGCTGGTTCTTGGCCGGGGTCATATCAATGAAGTCGATGACGACGAGGCCACCCAGGTCACGCAGGCGCAGTTGGCGCGCCACTTCCTGCGCGGCTTCGATGTTGGTTTGCAGCGCGGTTTCTTCGATGTCGCCGCCCTTGGTCGCTTTCGACGAGTTGACGTCGATGCAAACCATGGCTTCGGTACGGTCGATGACGATCGAGCCGCCCGACGGCAAGCGCACTTCGCGCTGGTAGGCGCTTTCGATCTGGCTTTCAACCTGGTAGCGGTTGAACAGCGGGATGTCGTCCTTGTACAGCTTCACCTTGCTGACAAAGTCCGGCCGCACCAGCTCGATGTGCTGGCGAATGCGGTTGTAGGCATCCTGGGTGTCGACGATGATTTCGCCGATATCGGCTTTCAGGTAATCGCGGATCGAGCGGATGATGACATCGCTCTCGGCGTAAATCAGGAACGGCGCCGGGCGCTTGGCCGCAGCTTCGGTGATGGCGTTCCACTGGGTCAGCAGGACGCCGAGGTCCCACTTCAGTTCTTCCTCCGAGCGGCCGACACCGGCGGTGCGGATGATGATGCCCATGCCATCCGGCAGGTCCAGCGCGTGCAGCGCTTCGCGCAGCTCGGAACGGTCATCGCCCTCGATGCGGCGCGAGATGCCACCGGCGCGCGGGTTGTTCGGCATCAGCACCACGTAGCAGCCGGCGAGGCTGATATAGGTGGTCAGCGCCGCGCCTTTCTGGCCGCGCTCTTCCTTTTCAATCTGGACGATGACTTCCTGGCCTTCCTTGATCAGCTCTTTGATGTTGCCGCGGGTCTTGGACGGGTCAGTGAAATAAGCCGGGGAGATTTCTTTCAGCGGCAGGAAGCCGTGGCGCTCGGCGCCGTAGTCGATGAAAGCAGCTTCGAGGGAGGGTTCTACGCGGGAGATACGGCCTTTGTAGATGTTGGCCTTTTTCTGTTCTTTGCCGGGGACTTCGATGTCGAGGTCATACAGGCGCTGGCCATCGACCAGAGCAACGCGCAGCTCTTCTTGCTGGGTTGCGTTAATCAGCATCCGTTTCATGGTGGTTCTCGTCGGTCGGTCAAACGACAGACTGCGAACACGCCATCAACGCCAGGCGGGCAGGGCACTCACGCAAGATCGGCGCCGAAAGGAACGGGGCCGGCACTCCACGGGATTTGGGGCGGGTACGCCGGAACGGCGACAATTGGGCCACAAATCGCGCGCGTGAAACGCGCCAAAAACAGTTTCATTGATGCTTTGGTGGTGACGGGCGGGCCAGATCGTAGCGGCCGGCCGGTCAGGACCAGGAACATCAGTCGCGCCGGAGACAACGCAGGATTCGTTCGCTGTCGAACAGAATCGAGCCACGGCGGGACGGTAAAAAACTCGCTGCCTTGCTGGCAATGACGGCATGACGGCAATCGTCATGACGTACAATAGTCAACGTGCTGGCCAAACTAAGGCCTGAGCACAGGTTTACTCACAAAGAGTTCAATCGGCGTGGTGTGGATCGCGGGGCTTCAGGAGGCCGGACGGATATCACTTGAGATATTCGTCACGGGCACAACGGCTTGCCGGGATCGCGACCATGCGGATTGGCCGAAGGACTATAGCAGGTCGCCGTAAGTGCAGCAAATTAAAAGCAAAATTCCCCAAAACGCCGATCCGGCGACCGCTGAAAGAACCGTTACAGACGCACCTGTTGTCCGTTTTGTGACCATCGACGAGGGCCATGCCGGCCAGCGTCTCGACAACTTTCTGCTGACCTTGCTGAAGGGCGTACCGAAAAGTCGCATCTATAAATTGTTGCGTACCGGCGAGGTGCGCATCAACAAAGGTCGGGTCAAAGCCGAAACCCGGCTGGAAATCGGCGATGTGGTCCGTATTCCGCCGGTTCGTGTTGCCGAGAGCGAGCCGGGCCCGAACCCGGCCTTGCGCAAAATTCAGGCACTCGACGACGCCGTGTTGTTGGAGACCGACGGCTACATCGTGGTCAACAAACCGGCCGGGATGGCCGTGCATGGTGGTTCGGGCGTTTCGTATGGCGTCATCGAAGGGCTGCGCGCGCTGCGCCCCGACGCGCCGTTTCTGGAACTGGTGCACCGGCTCGACCGCGACACTTCCGGCTGTTTACTTGTGGCGAAAAAACGTTCAGCGCTGCGCGCCTTTCATGAAGCGCTGCGCGAAAAGGACATGGATAAGGTCTATCAGGCCTTGGTCATCGGCAAATGGTCAAATCGCAAGCAACTGATCAATGCGCCACTGCTGCGTAACGAATTGAAGTCTGGCGAGCGGGTGGTCCGGGTTCACCCCGAAGGTAAGGAATCGCAGACCCGGTTCGCCGTGCTGGAAAACTTCCCGAGCTGCACCTTGGTCGAGGCCAGCCCACTGACCGGCCGTACCCATCAGATCCGGGTCCATGCCGCCCATGCTGGTCATCCCTTATTGGGCGATGACAAATACGGCACCGACGAAACCGTCGCGCTGGCCGGCAAGCTCGGCCTGAAACGGCTGTTCCTGCACGCAGCGTCGTTGAGCTTTGTTGATCCGGCATCTGGTAAAGAGGTGACGGTCAATGCGCCGTTGCCGGAGGAGCTGGAAGCGGTGTTGACGGTTGCTCGGGCTCAATCAACCGCTTGAGTTGCGGGTTATCGCCCTCAATTTGATCTCCAGATTCCTTCACAGTAGTGATTCATGACCAATAAACCTTACGACCTGATCATTTTCGACTGGGACGGCACGCTGATCGACTCGGTCGGTCGCATTGTCTCGTCAATGCGTGCGGCGGCCGAGCGTGCGGAACTGCCGGTGCCGACGGAGGATGCCGTCAAAGGCATCATCGGCTTGTCGTTGCCGGCGGTGTACGAGATTCTGTTTCCGGGCGCGCATCCCGATCAATTGGAAGCCCTGAAACAGGAATACCGCACCGCCTTTGTCGAAACCGATCCGACACCGACGCCACTGTTCGATGGCGCTCGCGAAACACTGGATTGGTTAAAGGATTCTGGTTTTGTCTTGGCCGTTGCCACCGGCAAGGCGCGTTATGGTTTGGAGCGGGCGTGGAAAGAAGTGGGCTTGGAGCAGTTCTTCCACACCTCGCGTTGCTCGGATGAAGCCGAAGGCAAACCGCATCCGCAGATGGTGCTCGATATCCTGAAAGAAACCGATACGCCAGCGCAGCGCGCGATTGTGGTGGGCGATACTGGTTTCGATATGGAAATGGCGAAGCGGGCGAATGTCGACCGGCTGGCGGCAACCTATGGCGCTCACGATCTTGCCGATTTGTTGGCGCATGAGCCGCTGGATCAGCTGCATGATATTCAGCACTTGCCGCAATGGCTGAAAACACGGCGCTGAGCGGTGGTCAGTTCCGCTTTTTCGCTGTATTGATCGCTTTGCAAAAAAATAGCACAACAAAATGGGGCGCCGTGGCGCCCCATTTTGTTGCTTGTTACTGCTGCGCTTGTTGCCGTGGCTCAGGCTGCACACTTCTTGTTAGCCGCCATCGCATTGGCGTCAGCCGCTTGGCTGTC
>CAMLKQ010000111.1 GCA_946480585.1 uncultured Kangiella sp. | reverse complement strand
TGGATGTCTTCGATGGCGAGCGGGATGTCGTTCCACAGGATGCGCGCCAGCGCCGGCTCGAACACCGAGCGGCCGTCGATCAGCACCTGCATGCGGTGGGCGTTTTCCTCGACCAAGCCGTGATAGCCGACCTCGGCTTTGTGGCCGTAATGAAAGCCGACCATCATGCCCGGCACCAGTCGCAGCAGTTCCGGCAGGGTGCGGGCACCGGACAGCCGAATCAGTTCCTGATCGAGAATGGTGACGGCGGCCGGCACTTCGGCTTGTGGTTGTTTCAGCCGGGCGGCGGTCAGCACGACCGGCATGTCGGCAAACAAGGCTTCATCGTCCGTTTGTGCCCAGGCCAGCGACGGCAATGCCATCGCCAGCGCCATTCCGGGGCCGGCCACCCCTGTCAACCAGCTGCGCATGACGGCGTCTTCGTGACCACAACAAGGCTCACTGTAGTGCAGTTGCGCCATGACTGCCAATCGGTGTGCTGCGGCGGCCGTGCTATGCTCGCGGCTTACCTGTATTCACCGATTCCCCTGCATGATGCCGCTTGCCGAAACCGCCGATGCCCTCGATGTCGATGCCGAATTGCAGCGCCTGTCGGCGCTGGTTGGCGAGATGCTGGCCGATGCTCAGCGCCTCGGTGCCAGCGGCGCCGAAGTGGCGGTCAGTCGCGACGTGGGACTGCAGGTGCAAGTGCGCGGTGGCGATGTCGAAACGGTCGAATTCAACCGCGATGGCGGCTTCGGCATCACGGTGTACTTCGGCCAGCGCAAAGCGTCGGTCAGCAGCACCGACACCCGGCCTGAGGCGCTGCAACTGGCCGTTCGCAAAGCCTGCGAAATTGCTCGCCACACCGCCGACGATCCCTATGCCGGTTTACCGGACCCGGCCCGGTTGGCGCGCGATTTTCCGGATCTGTCGCTCGACCATCCGTTTGGTCTGACCGCCGATGACGCCGTGGCCTTGGCCTTGCGCTGTGAAGCGGCGGGCTTGAGTCGGCATGCGCAGGTCAGCAAGACCGATTCGGTCAGTTTCAGCAGTCATCGCGGCGTTCGCTTTTATGGCAACAGCCTCGGTTTCATGGCCGGGGTGCCAAGCACCCGGCATTCGCTGTCGGCCACCTTGATCGCCGAAGACGCCAGCGGCATGCAACGCGACTGGTGGTACACCGTCGCGCGCGATCCGAGCGAGCTGCTCAGTGCCGAAGCGGTTGGCCAGAAAGCGGCGGATCGTGCCGTGCGTCGGCTTGGTGCGCGGCGCATGCGCACCGGCGCGATGCCGGTGCTGTTGGTGCCGGAAGTGGCGCGCGGTTTTCTCGGCCATTTATTGTCGGCCATTCGCGGCGGTAACTTGTATCGCAAAGCCACGTTCTTGCACGACTCACTTGGCAAATCGGTGCTGCCGGCCTGGCTCAGTTTGGAAGAACAACCTCGGGTGCCGAAAGCGCTCGGCAGCGGCGCCTTTGACGATGAAGGCGTTGCCACCTATCAGCACGATATTGTTCGTGATGGCGTATTGGCCTCCTACATTCTGAGCAGTTATTCGGCGCGTCGGCTCGGCATGGAAAGTACCGGCAATGCCGGTGGCGTGCACAATGTCGCGGTGCACAGCGGGCTCGCTGCGCGCAGCTTCGATGAGCTGGTGCGCGACATGGGCGAAGGCGTGATCATCACGTCGGTCATGGGCCAGGGCGTCAACATCGTCACCGGTGATTACTCGCGCGGCGCCAGCGGTTTTTATGTCGCCGGCGGCGAGATTCAGTATCCGGTCGAAGAGATCACCATCGCCGGTCAGTTGCCGCAATTGCTGCATGGCATTCAGGCCATGGCTGACGATGTCGAGCGGCAATCGATGATCTGGGCCGGCTCCTTGTTGGTCGATGGCTTTACGGTGGCCAGCCAGGGCGACGAGCGCGACTGAGCCTGCGGTTCGCATGGCCTGCTACACTGCAGGCCTGTATGTCTTGTCTTTTCTTGCCATCATGCCTGCGATCAGCAGCGATCTGATTTACCTCGGTTTGATTCTCGGTTTGCTGGTGCTGCCGCGCGCCTTGCAGCGGTTTCGCATTCCGGCGCCGCTCACCTGTCTGGCGTTTGGTGTGCTGGCGACGTTCGTCGCCGCCGAGTTCAGCCAAGACAAAACCATCGCCCTGCTGTCGGTGCTTGGCATTTCCTCGCTGTTCCTGTTTGCCGGTCTCGAAATCGATCTCGACGAGCTCAAAAAAGGCTGGCGTCCGCTGCTCGGCAATGTGCTGACCTATGCCGTGATTCTGGCGCTGGCCGTGTACCTGTTGCAGCGCTGGGGCGATCTGTCGTTGCCGCTCGCCAGCGTCATCGCACTGGCGCTGTTCACGCCATCGACCGGCTTCATTCTGGATTCGCTGGGCCGGCTCGGGCTCAGCGCCGACGAGTGCTTCTGGGTGTCGAGCAAGGCAATCGCCATTGAGTTGTTGGCGTTGCTGTTGCTGTTCCTGGTGTTGCAATCGGAGTCGGCGAGTTCGTTGCTGCTGTCTTCAACCGCGCTCATTGCGATGATCGTTGGCTTACCGCTGCTGTTCTTGTTGCTGGGCCGGTTGGTGGTGCCGCATGCGCCGGGATCGGAATTTTCCTTGTTGGTGATGGTGGGCTTGCTGGCAGCCTATCTGACCAAAGCCTTGGGCGTGTATTACCTGGTGGGGGCGTTCCTGGCCGGTTTTGTTGCCCGCATGCTGCGTACCCGGATGCCGGCGCTGGCTTCCGATGAAAACCTGCACGCGGTGCGCTTGTTCGCGTCATTCTTTGTGCCGTTTTATTTCTTCTATGCCGGCATGTCCATCCCGACCGAGGCGATCAGTCTGGCGGCCTTGTGGTGGGGGTTGCTGATCTCGGTGCTGGTGATTCCGCTGCGTATCGGCGTGTTCTGGCTGCAGCGCCGACTGACCTTTCGTGACGAGCCGCCGCGCAGCAGTTTGCGCATTGCCATCACCCTGACGCCAACGCTGGTGTTCACGCTGGTGCTCGCGGCGATTGCCAGCAGCCGTTACGGCTTGGCGCCGGAAATGTTTGGTGCGCTGGTCGTTTACGCCTGTGTGACCACCGCGTTGCCATCGTTTGTGTTCCCGCGGGCGGTCAGCTTTGAACTGGTCGAAATGGGGCCGCCGCTGCCAGCGACTATGGCGGGAGGAGGGGATGCGCCATTGCCAGCGAACGCAGCGTCAGAATCTGGCGTGGCAGAAAGCGACGTGGCAGATAGCAAAATGGCGGACGGAAAACCGGTGTAACGCGGTCATCGCCAGCCATTCGCGCTGCCGCTGTGTCGGGTTTATCCGCCGGCGTTTTTGGCTTACAACAGGATCAGTGTGGTCAGGCCAAGGAAGGTCAGCAGACCCATGATATCGGTGACAGTGGTCAGCAGCATGTTGCCGGCGAGCGCCGGATCCAAATCCAGTTTGCGCAGCAATAGCGGAATGCCAACGCCAGCGAAACTGGCAATCAGCAGTGTGCTGAACAGCGCGGTGCCAATGACCAAACCGAGCGCGGTGCTTTTCCATACTGCAACGACAAAACCGAGCGCGATTGACAGCAGCAAACCGTTGAGCGCGCCGATCGCAAGTTCTTTTCCGATCAGCCAGCGGTAGTTCGATTGTTCGATGTGACCGAGCGCAATACCGCGGATGGTCAGCGTCACCGCCTGATTGCCGGCCGCGCCGCCCATGCTTGGCACGACGGTCAGCAGCACCGCGACGGCGGCGAGGTGTTCAAGGGTGCTTTCGAATGCGTTGTTGACCAGTGCGGCGGTGAGTGCGGTGATCAGGTTGATGCTGAGCCAGACTACCCGGCGGCGTGCCGACTGGAATACCGGTCCGAAGGTTTCTTCGTGTTCGCCGAGGCCGGCCATGCTTTTCAGCGAGCTGTCGGCTTCTTCGCGGATAACGTCGACGACGTCGTCGATGGTGATACGGCCGAGCAGCTTGCCGTCTTCGCTGATCACGGCGGCCGACACCAGGTCGCGCCGTTCGAACAGCTGGGCGACATCGGTGTCGGCCATGTCGACCGGAATGCGCAGGGCTTCGTCGTCGATCAGATCCTCTATCAACTCTTCCGGCTGGCTGGTGACCAGATCGGACAGCGAGACGGTGCCCATGAATTGATCGTCGCTGTCGACCACGAACAACGCATCGGTGGCATCGGGCAGATCACCGCGCAGGCGCAGGTAACGCAGCACCACTTCGACGCTGACGTCCGGTCGCACCGTCACGGTGTCGGTGTTCATCAGACCGCCGGCGGTGTCTTCCGGATAGGACAGCGCTTTCAGCACCCGCTGGCGGTTTTGCTCGTCCATGGACCGCAACACTTCGCGGTACACGTCATCGGGCAGATCGCCCAAGATGTCGGCGAGATCGTCGGTGTCGAGCGAGCGGGTCGCATCAGCCAGTTCCTGCGGTGCCATCCGGCCGAGGAAGATCGCCCGGATGTCTTCATCCAGATGCTGCAGCACGTCGCCTTCGCGGGTGCTGTCGACCAGCTTCCAGATCAGATCACGGGTGCGTGGCGGCGTTGACGCCATCAGGTGGGCGACGTCAGCGGCGGGGATCTCGTTCAGCAGCCGGCGCACGTGCACATACATGCCACGCTGCAACGCGGCGTTGAGCCGGGCCAGCGTGCTTTGCATGTTTTCTTGTGCGAGCGCTTCGGCCACGGTGGCTCCCGAACAGATTGAGCGAGGAGAGGCTGCGCACTGCGCAGGCGCGCATAGAGTAGCTGAAATGCGGGTGAGCGGAAACGTCGCAATCGATTGTGCGGAATGCGCGCAGCGCCGGGACGAGGATCAGATCAATCGGGCAGCGGTGTCGCCATCAGCTGAATGCCCTGCCGACCGCCTTGCAAGGCGAAGCCGGCCAAGCTGTCGAGATCGGCATCCGGATGGGTCAGGACTTGTTGCAGCATCGGCAGATTCAACCCGGTCAGGACTTTCAGCAAATAGCGCTGGGCCAAGCCGGTGATGGCCTCGGTCAGTGCCGGGCCCGCGGTATCGACCAACAACAACACGCCACTGCCAGTATCCAGTTGCTCCAGCCGCTGCTCAAGATGCGGCAGCAAGACCTCGGCGGTCATTTCCTGATTGACCATCAACGCCATGCAATTGAGCGCGAGTTCATCTTGCTGGTGGTCGAGCTGGCGCAGCAACTGGCTGGCGCAGCCGTCATGACTCAGAATCAACAAGCCGATGCTCATGGCGCTACTCACTTGATATCGCGATGGCGGACCTGGGTATGCGGCCGCTTTTGCCGGAAGTGTGCCGCCAGTTGTTCGGCGACGTACACCGAGCGGTGCTGGCCGCCGGTACAGCCGATGGCGACGGTCAGATAAGAGCGATTTTCCTGCTCGAAACGCGGCAGCCAAGTTTCCAGAAAAATTCGCACCTGCCAGATGAACTCGGCGACCCGCGGCTGCTGCTCAAAAAAGTGAATCACCGGCTCGTCGCGGCCGGAGTGCGGACGCAGCACCGGGTCCCAATGCGGGTTGGCGAGGCAGCGGGCATCGAACACATAGTCGGCATCGATCGGCACGCCGTTTTTGTAGCCAAACGATTCGAACAGGATATCAAGCCGGGCACCTTCGCGGCCGAGCACACGGTCCAGCACCAGCTCACGCAGTTTATTGCTCGACAGCGTGGTGGTGTCGATCAGCAAGTCCGCGCGACTGGCGATCGGGCTCAGCAATTCCCGCTCACGGGCAATGGCTTCGTTTAGCGACAGGCCGGCGTGGGTCAACGGGTGTCGGCGCCGGGTTTCGCTGAAGCGCTTCAGCAGCGTGCTTTCTTCGGCATCGGTAAAGATGACCAGCGGACGTGGCCCTTGCGTGGCCAACTGCTCATAGACCTGCTCGAACTGCGCCAGCTCGTCGAGCTGGTTGCGAGCGTCGATCGAGAACGCGAGTTCGGCGTGATCGTGGCCAACTTTCTGCACCAGACTCGGCAGCAGGCTGACCGGGATATTGTCGACGCAGTAAAAGCCCTGATCTTCCAGCGCCCGCAAGGCGACGGATTTGCCGGAACCGGAGCGACCACTGAGCAGAACCAGAGACATGAGGCGGTGACGCCAACGCTTTCCAATGTGGTCAAAGTGTAGCACGGCAGTGCTGACAGATTGGTGAAAAAACACCCGGCGCTGACGGCCAATGGCGCGATCGGCAGGGGAGCGAAAGACCGCCGTCGGCGCCCACTGTTCGGGCAAAACAAAAGGGGCTTGTCGCCCCTTTTGTTGGTAAATAACGGATGTTGTCGGTAAATCACGGATTTGTTGCTAAACCCGGACCTCTGCCGGAAAAAACGTGGCGATCAATGATCGCGCATCATTTCCTTGTGCTTCTTCACCTGCCGGTCGAGCTTGTCGATCAACATGTCAATGGCCGCATACATGTCGCCATCTTCGCAGTCGGCAAACAGTTCACCGCCGTTGACGTTCAGTTTGGCCTCGGCTTTCTGACGCAGCTTTTCGACACTGAGGATGACATGGACGTTGTTGATATGGTCGAAGTGACGGGTGAGCTTTTCGAATTTTTCGTTTACGAAGCTGCGCAAGGCATCGGTGATCTCGACATGATGACCGGTCAGGTTGATTTGCATAGTGGCTTCCTCTTTCAGCGCCAGACCAATGGCCGTCGCAGCAAGCGATGCGGTCCGTCGTCATGGCTGCACTTACAACATGGTGCAAATCGGCGGGCTTTTCAAGCGCCAAATCGGAGGAATTGCATGGAACTTCGACGGCCGTCAAAGGTCGGCTGAATTCAGACCAGCGACTTGCGCTCGCTGGACGGCGGTATGTTCATGGCCTCGCGGTATTTCGCCACCGTGCGACGGGCAACCATGATGCCTTCCTTGGACAGAATATCGGCGATCTGGCTGTCACTGAGCGGCTTGTTGGCCTCTTCCGAGTCGATCAGCTTGCGGATCCGGGCTCGAATCGCGGTACTGGAGGCCTCGCCGCCAGCGGCTGTCGCGACATGGCTGGAGAAGAAGAACTTCAGTTCGAAAATGCCACGTGGCGTGTGCATGTATTTCTGGGTGGTGACGCGCGAAATGGTCGACTCGTGCATGCCGAGCAGTTCGGCGATATCGGCCAGCACCATCGGCTTCATGGCTTCTTCGCCGTGCTCGAAAAAGCCGATCTGTTGTTCCACGATGGCGGTGGCCACTTTCAGCAAGGTTTCGTTGCGGCTTTGCAGGCTTTTGATGAACCACTTGGCTTCCTGCAGGTGGTTGCGCAGGAAGCTGTTGTCAGCGGCAGTGCGGGTGCGTTGGATCAGGCTGGCATAGCTCGA
>CAMLKQ010000110.1 GCA_946480585.1 uncultured Kangiella sp. | reverse complement strand
TTGATGTCGCAGGTTTTGCAGTGCACGCAGTTTTGCGCGTTGATCTGTAGGCGTGGCCGGTTATCGCCGTCGCGGACGATTTCGTAAACGCCGGCCGGGCAGTAGCGCTGGGCCGGTTCGTCATAAAGTGCGAGATTGTGGTCGATTGGAATCGACGTGTCTTGCAAGGTCAGGTGACAAGGCTGATCTTCTTCGTGGTTGGTGTTCGAGATGAACACCGAGCTCATCCGGTCAAAACTCAGCACGCCATCCGGTTTGGGATAAGCAATTTTCTGGCTGCGTGACGCGAGTTGCAGGGTTTCATGATCCGGCTGTTTGACGCGCAGCGTGAACGGCAGTTTGCCGCGGAACAGCAGCTGGTCGATGCCGGTGAACAGCACGCCGCCCCAGAGCCCGAATTTGTGGAAGGCCGGATAGGTGTTGCGGGCGCGATACAGCTCGTCGTGTACCCAGGAGTTCTGATAGGCGGATTCAAATGCGGACAGATTCTCGCGGCCGTCGCTACCGTTTTTCAGTGCGGCAAATACCGTTTCGGCACCGAGCATGCCGGATTTCATCGCAGTGTGGCTGCCTTTGATTTTCGGCAGGTTCAGGAAGCCGGCTTCGCAACCGATCAGCAAGCCACCCGGGAACGACAATTTCGGTACCGACTGCCAGCCGCCTTCGTTCAGCGCACGCGCACCGTAAGAGACGCGGCGACCGCCTTTGAGGTATTTGGCGATTGCCGGATGGGTTTTGAAGCGCTGGAATTCTTCGTATGGGCTCAGATAGGGATTGGAATAGTTCAGACCAATCACAAAGCCGATCGCAATCTGATTGTTTTCCAGGTGATACAGAAACGAGCCGCCGTAGGTATCGGATTGCAGCGGCCAACCGGCCGAGTGCACGACCAAGCCTTGCTGATGATTTTCGCCCGGCACTTCCCACAATTCTTTGATGCCGATGCCGTAGTGCTGCGGATCACGGCCGTCGCGCAGGCCGAATTTTTCCATCAACTGTTTGCCGAGATGACCGCGGCAACCTTCGGCAAACAGCGTGTATTTGGCGCGCAGTTCATAGCCCGGTTGGTACGAGGCTTTTTGTTGGCCGTCTTTGCCGATGCCCATGTCGCCGGTGGCGATGCCTGCGACCGAGCCGTCATCGTGGTAAAGCACTTCTGCGGCAGCGAAACCCGGGAACAGGTTGACGCCAAGTGCTTCGGCTTGCTGGCCGAGCCAACGACACAGATTGCCGAGGCTGATGATGTAATTGCCGTGGTTTTTCTGCTGCGGGATCAGCAGCGAGGTCGGCCACGAGACCGCGCCGGTTTCGCTGAGGAACAGGAATTTCTCGTCGGTCACTTCGGTGTTGAGCGGTGCGCCGAGTTCTTTCCAATTCGGCAACAGTTCGTTCAGCGCGCGCGGTTCGAACACTGCGCCGGACAGGATATGGGCGCCAATCTCCGAGCCTTTCTCGACCAGGCAGACGCTGATGTCGTGGCCGGTTTCCTGCGCCAGTTGGCGCAAGCGGATGGCAGCAGCCAGACCCGACGGACCGCCGCCGACGATGACGACATCAAATTCCATGCTTTCACGTGCCACGAGCTTGCTTCTCCCGAACCTGCGGCGGCGCCAAGGCCGCGTTTTGTGTGTGTGCCATCCCGCTCGTCATGAGCCATCCGGCCCGGTGGTGCAGCCGTATAGGATTTATCGCGATTTTACCGTGTGGTTTTGCGGCAAATCATTGACCGGGAGCGCGCCAGGTTCCAAGATCGCGCCTCCCGCGCCGGACCCGTTGCCCGGTCAAATTTTGACCAGCTCGGCCCGGCTGCCCGAAAGTGCGGAATTATAGGACCTCAAGGCCCCGTCATGAAAATTCTGGTCGCAATCAAGCGCGTCATCGACGCCAACGTCAAGGTGCGGGTGAAAGCCGACGGCACCGGCGTGGAAACCGCCAACGTCAAGATGGCGATGAACCCGTTCTGTGAAATCGCTGTGGAAGAGGCGGTGCGCCTGAAAGAAAAAGGCGTCGCGACCGAAATCATCGTGGTCACGGCCGGCCCGGCACAAGCTCAGGAAACGCTGCGTACGGCGCTGGCGCTCGGTGCTGATCGTGCCATTCATATTGAAGAAGCGACCGAACTGGAGCCGCTGGCTATCGCCAAGCTGTTGAAGGCGGTGGTTGAGCGCGAGCAGCCGCAAATGGTGCTGCTCGGCAAGCAATCGGTCGATGCCGACAACAACCAAACCGGCCAGATGCTGGCCGGCCTGCTCGGTTGGCCGCAGGGTACCTTCCTGTCGAAAGTCGGCGTCAATGCCGGTGAGGTCGACGTCGTTCGTGAAATCGACGGCGGCCTCGAAACGCTGACGTTGAAACTGCCGGCCGTGCTGACCACCGATCTGCGCTTGAACGAGCCGCGGTTTGCCAGCCTGCCGAACATCATGAAAGCCAAGCAGAAGCCGCTCGCCAAGCTGACGGTGGCTGAACTCGGCGTCAACGTGGCGCCGCGGGTCAAGACCCTGAAAGTGGAAGCGCCCGCCGCCCGCAAGGCCGGCATCAAAGTAGGCTCTGTGCAGGAGCTGGTCGACAAACTGCGTAACGAAGCGAAGGTGATCTGATGGCCATTCTTGTTATTGCCGAGCACGCCAAAGGCAAACTCGCCGGTTCGACGCTGAATACCCTTGCCGCCGCTCAAAAGCTCGGTGGCGACATCCATGTGCTGGTCGCCGGCCATGGTGTCGATGCCGTCGCCAGTGAAGCCGCTCAGGCCGCTGGTGTGGCCAAAGTGCTGAAGCTCGATGACGCGGCACTCGCGCATCTGACCGCAGAAAACCTGACCCCGGCCGTGGTTGCCCACGCCAAGAATTATTCGCATGTGCTGGCACCGGCGACGACGTTCGGCAAGAACCTGCTGCCGCGCGTCGCTGCGTTGCTTGATGTCCAGATGGTGTCCGACATCACCGCTGTGATCAGCGCCGATACCTTCCAGCGGCCGATCTACGCCGGCAACGCCATTGCCACCGTGCAATCGACCGATGCCATCAAACTCATCACGGTGCGCAGTACCGGCTTCGACGCCGTTGCCGCCAGCGGTGGCAGCGCCAGCATCGAGGCGGTGACTGCCAGCGTCGACAACAACCTGTCGCGCTTCGTCGGTCAGGAGCTGACCGTTTCAGCGCGGCCGGAATTGACTGCCGCCAAGGTCATTGTCTCGGGTGGTCGCGGCATGCAGAGCGGCGACAATTTCCCGATGCTGGAAACGCTGGCCGATCTGCTGGGCGCCGCCGTCGGTGCCTCGCGCGCCGCCGTCGATGCCGGCTTCGTCCCGAACGATTACCAGGTCGGCCAGACCGGCAAAATCGTCGCGCCGCAGCTGTACATCGCGGTCGGCATTTCCGGTGCCATCCAGCACCTCGCCGGCATGAAAGACTCGAAAGTCATCGTCGCCATCAACAAAGACGAAGAAGCGCCGATTTTCTCGGTGGCGGATTATGGCCTCGTTGGTGATCTGTTCACGCTGGTGCCGGAACTGACCGCGGAAGTGGCCAAACTCAAGGGCTGAGCCGCGTTCCGCCCACGCGTACTTACAAAAAGGCCCGCTTGCGGGCCTTTTTGCTGCCCGGCTGCCACGAAATTTCCGCTCGCCCGGGCGGCAGAAACGGTCGCTGTTTGCTACGGTTAAACGAGTGCGTGTGGTGGTGTGCTCAACTCATGTTCTTGAACAAAAAAGCCGGCGAGCTGATCCCGGGTATGTACGTTGTGGAAGTGGTGCGTCAGTCAGGTCAGATGCAGGTCACGACCCAAGGCTGGGTGCGTACCCGCGCTGCCATTGACGCGCTGATTGCCCGCGGCATTGAAGAAGTCCTGATCGACCCGAGCAAGACCATTGCCGGTTCCGAAGCGGCCATGCAGGCTGAACGCGACGCGGCAGCTGCCAGTCCGACCGAGAGCAAACCGACCGCCAGAACCGTGACCAGCAAACCGGCGGTGGCTGCCACGCCGGCGAAAGTGCCGATGGAGACCGAGCTCAATCGCGCCGCCAAACTCTATGCCGAAGCCAAGGCGTTGCAGCAAAAAGCCTTTGACGACATCAAGGCCGGGCGCCCCTTGGCGTTGGAGCCGATGCAGAACATGGCCTCCGCGTTCATGGAGTCGGTGTTCCGCAATCAGGACGCGCTGCTGTGCATGACCCGCATTCGCGAAAAAGATGCTTACCTGCTCGAGCACTCGGTCAATGTCTCCATTCTGATGACCATTCTCGCCCGGCATTTGAAGATGGAGGAAACCACCATCCACCAGCTGGCAACCGGCGCGCTGCTGCACGATGTCGGCAAGATCCTGGTGCAGGACAAAGTGCTGAACAAACCCGGCAAACTGACCGACGAAGAGTTTGTCGAAATGCGCCGCCACGTCGAATACGGCTATGACGTGGTCAAGCACATGCCCGGCATCTCCCCGACCAGTCTGGAAGTGCTGATCCAGCACCATGAGCGGCTTGATGGCCGCGGTTACCCGCATAAGCTCAGCGGCGACGGCATTTCCCGCTACGGCCGGATGATTGCGATTGTCGACAGTTACGATGCCATCACCGCCAACCGCGTTTACAAAGACGGCTTCACCTCGACGCACGCGTTCAAGATCCTGCGAGAAGCCTCGGGACCGAGCTACGACACGGAACTGGTTGCCCATTTCATTCGCGCGATTGGGGTGTTTCCGGTCGGCACGCTGGTGCGGTTGAAAAGCCAGCGGCTCGGTATCGTCATTCAGGCCGGTGACAGCGATCCGCTGAAGCCGGTCGTCAAGGTGTTTTATCACAGCAAGTTTCGCCAACAGGTGCCGGTCACCGATGTCGATCTGGCGGCACCACGTTGTGATGACGAGATCGAAGCTGCAGTCAAACCGGAGCAGTTCAAGCTGGATTTGCTCGGTTTCCTGCGCTCCATCACCGGGGTTTGAACCGCGAATGCCAAGGAGGCGCTGATGTTGAAACGGTTGCCGGTGACGGCACTCAAGCCCGGCATGTACGTGGTCGAAATCAGTCGCCAGAGCGGCGGCATGCTGGTCAAAACGGAAGGTGCGCTGCGCGATCAGGCGGCCATCACGGCGTTATCGCAGCTCGGCATTGAAGAAGTGATTGTTGATACGGCGCGCCAGCCAAATGGTCGGAACAACGCGGCCGTCGACAAGCCTGCATCGCAATCTGCTCGTTCTGCCAGCAAACCGATAGCATTGGATCGCGAGCTCGGTAAGGCCACCGAGCTCTATGACGATGCCCTCAACACCTTGGCGGAGTTGATGGCGGCGTTGCCGCCGGGGCAACCGTTGCCAAGTGAGGCAACGCGCAGCATGGTCCGGCAGTTCATGGGCTCGCTGCTGCGTAACCAGGATGCGTTGATTTGTCTGGCGCATTTGCGCGAACGGGATCGCTATCTGCTGGAGCACGCGCTCAATTCGAGCATTCTGATGACGGTGTTTGCCCGCGCGCTGCAATTGCCGGAGTCGGAGGTGGAGCAGTTGGCGCTGGCGGCGCTTTGGCATGATATTGGCAAAATCCGGATTGACGCGGCGGTGCTCGACAAGCCGGGGCGCCTGACCGCCGAAGAGTTTCGCGAAGTCCGTCGTCATGTCGAATACGGCCTCGACATGACCGACAAGGTGCCCGGCGTCACCGCCTTGATGCGCGAGGCCATCGCCCATCACCACGAACGGCTCGATGGTAATGGCTACCCGAACAAGCTGCGCGGTGACGAGATCTCCCGCGCCGGCCGCATGATGGCCATTGTCGACAGCTATGACGCGATGACCGCGCCGCGGCTTTATCGCAACGCCGTGACCGCGGTGCGAGCATTCAAGGTGCTGCGTGCCGACAGCTATGCGCTGTACGACGCCGAGCTGGTGATGGCGTTTATCAAGGCGATTGGTTTTTATCCGGCGGGCAGTCTGGTCAAGCTGAAAAGTCAGCGGCTGGCGTTCGTGCTGGCGGGCAATCCCGACAAGCCGTATCAGCCTTTGGTCAAAGTGTTTTATCACGCCCGCTTCCGGCAGCCGCTGCCGGTGCAGGATGTTGATCTGGCCGATCCGGATTGTGACGACGACATCGAGGCCTCGGTGCGGCCCGAGCAGTTCAAACTCGACTTGCTGCAGTTTTTCCGCACGGTGGTGCTGCCGGCCTGACTGCACCAGCGGCCAGGGACGGGGCAATTGTAACCGGGCTTTTCTGCTGCCCCCGTTCCCTTGTTCGCCGTCCTCGGCTGTGTTTTCATCGACCGATTATTCGCCCGGGCCATGGCGACGACGAAGCGCCGGCCCATCATCCATGAGGAGAAGTCATGATGACGCACACGCTGCGCCTGTCGGCGCTGGCGTTCGGCATGTCATTGCTGTTGGCCGGTTGCGGAGATGAGCCGCAAACTTCCGCTGCAGCCAAGCTGCCGTTCCCGTCGACCTACAAAGCCTTGCCGAGCAAACCGACGCTGCTGAAAAACGCCACCCTGCTGATTGGCAATGGCGAGCGCATCGACAACGGCAGCGTGTTGTTGCAGGACGGCAAGATCGTCGCGGTCGGTACCGAGCTGAGCGCACCGGACGGTGCCGAGATCATCGATGCCGCCGGCAAATGGGTGACGCCGGGCATCATTGATGTCCACTCCCATCTCGGGGTTTATCCGAGTCCGGGCCTGGTGGCCTCGGAGGACGGCAACGAAATGGTGGCGCCGGATACCGCCTACGCCTGGGCCGAACACGCAGTGTGGCCGCAGGATCCGCAATTTCCGTTGGCGCTCGCCGGCGGTGTGACTTCGCTGCACATTCTGCCGGGCTCCGCCAACCTGTTTGGTGGCCGTTCGGTGACGCTGAAAAACGTGCCGGGTCGCACCGTGCAGGAAATGAAATTCCCGGATGCGCCGCATGGTTTGAAAATGGCCTGCGGCGAAAATCCGAAGCGCACCTATGGCGAAAAAGGCGGCCCGATGACCCGCATGGGTAACGTCGCCGGTTATCGCAAGAGCTGGAGCGAAGCGGAGAAATACCGTCAGGACTGGCAAGCCTATGAAGACGCACTGGCCGCCGCCGGTGGCAATGCCGATGCGGTTGCCGACAAAAAGCCGGCGCGCGATCTGCGGCTGGAGACGCTGGCCGGTGTATTGAAAGGCGAAATCCTGATCCAGAACCATTGCTACCGCGCCGAAGAAATGGCCTTGATGATCGATATCGCCAAGGAATTCAATTTCCGCATCGCGACCTTCCATCACGCGGTCGAAGCTTACAAAGTCGCTGATCTGCTCGCCGAGAACAATATTTGCGCGGCGGTCTGGGCCGACTGGTGGGGCTTCAAGCACGAAGCGTTCGACATGGTGTTCGAGAA
>CAMLKQ010000109.1 GCA_946480585.1 uncultured Kangiella sp. | reverse complement strand
GCGACTTTGCTGTTGCCGGCGTCGGCACTGAACTGCGCGACGTTGATGCCATTGCATTCCAGTTTGGCGGCAACGGTTTTGTACGGGATGCCAGACAACTCCACTTTGTTTTCAAAGCGGAAATGCTTGTCGACGGCGGCACTGACGCAGAGCTTCGATTCGGTACTGTCATCCGCGGCGACATAGCGTACGCCGGCACTGGCGGCGGCACTGAGACCGAGCAACGTGGTGGTGGTGAGCAGAACGAGTTTACGCATGATGACTCTCCTTGTATGGGAAACGCACAGACGGGAAATGCGATTGCGTTGTCGCATACAGGACAGATGGAATGGCTCAGCAGGCCATTGCGACGCGTAACGAAGTTTTACAAGGCTTACAGATTACATCTGGGCAAGTGCTTGAATTGCTTTGCAAGGGCCGTGAAAACATCAGCAGAAATACCACCCGGCTGAAACACGGCCCGTTTTATGCCGATGGCAGCAATGCCGAAAATTTTCCGGCAAAACTACCATTAACCCGGTCGGCCATCGACACGCGGCCGCATCAACCACGGTCCGAACACTGCCACGTAAATGGCAAAGCCGCCGATAAAGAACAGGCTCGAGAGGCTGGTCCACAGCCGATAGAAATCCGGCACGATCAGCGGCAGTACTACCCGGAACACGGCCGCAGTCAGAACCAGCGAATAGGCCCACACTTCTGCGTTGCTGGCGTGCAGTGGCCGACCGGTGTGACCGCGCGCGGTGCGGGTCATCATGCCGATGCACAGGCCACCAATGACGCCGACGGTCAGTGCGTGTGTCGACAGCAAGCCAGCCATCGGCGCCCAGGATGTCGGAAGCGCTTTCAGCACGAAACCGATGGGCAACCAGAGATAGCTCGCGTGCAAAATCCACAGGATGGGTTTCTGCAAAGTCCAGTGCGGCGCCCAGTTCCACCAGCGCCAGCCATGAATCAGCGCGGCCAGCAGGGCCACAGCATGAAACAGCGGCGCCGGTACCGGCAACACGCTGAGCACGGCGAGCGCGATCACGCTGATCACGGCAGCGCGCTCCAGCCAGACAAATTTGCGCACCGGTGCGCCGGCGACGGCGTTGCTGGTAAACATCGGGATCACGCGGCCGGTGATCACGGTGACGATGATGGTCACCACCGCCAGCGCCAGTTGCATCAATTCCCGGCTGCCGAGGCCGCCGACCAGACCCATCGCGGCCAGATGCTGCCAACCGGATACGGCGGCAAACACGCTAAGCAAGGCAATGAAAAACAGATTGCGCTTATTGCCACTGCGCAGCATCGGCCGGGCGATGCCTGCGGCGGCGAGCAGATAGAAGCTGACATCGAGCACGGCACCGATTTCGCTCCAGCCGGTCATGAGCAGCAGGCGGGCTCCCATCCAGACGCCAGCCAGTGCGGCCAGCGGCCAGCCAGTCGGGGTGTCCTGATTGGTCCAGTTTTTCACCGCGGTGAACAGAAAACCGACGATGATGGCGCCGGCGAAGCCAAATAGCATTTCATGACCATGCCAATCCATCGCCTGCAAATGGCTGCCGGTGATGAGGCCGTGGCCGTACATAACCATCCAGATCGGCACCGCCAGCACCAGCCAGAGCGCGCCGAGCAGGTAGAATGGCCGGAACCCGAGCGCCAGAACGGCGGGGTAGTTCGGTTTGCTGGCCTTGGGGTCGACCAGCGGGATAAAGACCGGGGTGCTCATGGCGGCCATCCTTTAAGATTCATTTAAAAAGAATCTTAAGCGTACTGCTACCGAAAAGCAATATTTCGAATTCCACTTTCCGCCAGTCCGCAGCCGGGCTGGCAAGGCTATCGCCGCAGGCGGCCCACAGGCAGGACAGGCACAATCGTGAAACTGGTTGCAGACGAGAACATTCCCTTGGTCCGCGAGTTGTTCGCTGCGTTTGGCGAGCTGGAGCTGCGGCCGGGCCGGGCCATCGATGCCGCGACGGTTCGCGATGCCGACGCCTTGCTGATCCGCTCGGTCACCCGGGTTGATGCGTCGCTGATCGCTGGCAGTCGGCTACGTTTCGTCGCCAGCGCCACCATCGGCACGGACCATGTCGATCAGGCCGCGCTGGCGGCGCAGGGCATCGGCTTTGCCAACGCGCCCGGCTGCAACGCCACGGCGGTCGCCGAATACGTGCTGGCCTCGCTGCTGGTGCTGGCCGAGCGCGGCAAGTTTGCTCCGGGCAAGGATGTCATCGGCATCCTCGGCCACGGCAATGTCGGCAGCCGGCTCGCGGCCAAACTGACTGCGCTCGATTGGCCGTTCCAGGTTTGCGATCCGCTGCTGCCCGCTGCCCGTTTGCCCGGTGGTGGTGTCACGGCCGAGCAATTGCTCGATGTCGATGTGCTGACGCTGCATGTGCCCTTGCAACGCGCCGGCGATCATCCGACCCATCACTGGCTCAACGCCGACAGTCTGGCGCGCAGTCGTGCCCGGGTGGTCATCAACAGTTGTCGTGGTCCGGTGGCCGATAACGAGGCGCTACAGCAATGGCTCCGTGCCGATGCGGCACGTGCGGCTGTGCTTGATGTCTGGGAGCACGAACCCGACGTGCCACCGGCGCTGCTCGACAACGTGGATCTCGCGACACCGCACATTGCCGGCCACAGCCGCGAAGGCAAACTCAATGGAAGTTTCATGATCCATGCCGCGTTCTGTCAGCATTTTGGTTTCGATGCCGGTGCGGCGGCGCGTTGGCAATTGCCGCCAGCAGGGCAGGGCCAGTTGCAGGCGGATACGGCGCAAGCACAACTGCTGGCGCAACTGCTTCAGTGTTACGACCCGCGCCACGATGACGCGGCGATGCGTGGTGCGTTATCCGCAGCCGATGATCGCCGCGCTGCCTTTGATTGGCTGCGTAAACATTATCCGGAACGGCGGGAACTGATGTCCTGGCAATACCGGGCCAGTACCGACCTCGCCGAGCGCTATCGGGCGCTCGCGGGATTTATTGTCCAGTAGCGACAATCCGTAAGCATTCGGTATCTGTGGGAGCGGCTTTAGCCGCGATGGTGTGCTTGAAAGGAATCGCGGCTAAAGCCGCTCCCACAAGAACATTTCTATTTCTAACGGATGTTCCCTGAACGACGCGACGGCTGTTACAACAGCGGCTTGATCAAATGCAACAGCGAGGCACTGAGCGGGCCGAGTGGGCGCAGTGCTGGCCAGTTCTGGGCCTGACCACAGGTGTCATCAATCCATTGCTGCAAAGCGGCGACGCTGGCGCGATCATGCAGCACCAGGCTTAATTCGTAGTTCAGGAAAAAGCTGCGGTAATCAAAATTGGCCGAGCCGACGATGGCCAAGGTGTCGTCAACAATCATGGCCTTGGCGTGCATCATGCGGCCATGGATGGCGCGCAGATTCAGCCCATGCCGCAGCAGCGAAGACAGCGCCAGTTTGCGGGCAGCATCGACCAGCGGATTGTCGGATTTGCGCGGCAGGATGATCTTGACTTGAACGCCGCGCCGCAGCGCTGACTCCAGGGCAAACTGGACACTGTCATCCGGCACAAAATACGGCGACAAGATGGTGATCTGCCGCTCGGCATTGTAAATGGCCGTGAGCACCGCATCGAGCAGCGGCTCGTCTTCGACATCGGGGCCGGATGGCAATACCTGTAGTGTGGCATGGCCAGTATTACCGGCGCTGGCAATGGCCGTATCGTGCGGTGGTGCCACCATTTTCTGGCCGGTGGCGTAGTGCCAGTCGGAGCGGAAAATGCTAGCCAGTTCTTGCACCGCCGGCCCGCGCACCACGGCAACCAAATCACGCCACGGCTTTTGTTTGCGCAGCTTGGCAAAGTATTCCTGCGCCAGATTGGCGCCACCGGTCCAGGCGCAGTGCTGATCAATCACCACCAGCTTGCGGTGATTGCGCAAACCACCACGACCCGTCAGCAAGCTTTTGAGCAGCGGGTGAAACACGGCCAATTCGCCGCCATTCTGGCGCAGCTGACGCAGCGCCCGGTTCGACAACAGCCACGATCCAACGCCATCCACCAGCACCCGTACCTTGACCCCGGCGCGTGCTTTCTCGGCCAGCAATTCCACCACACGCCGACCGGTGCGGTCGGCGCGCAGAATGTAAACCGAGACATCGATTTCGCGCGACGCGCTTTCCAGCAGCTCGACCAATGCCTGCAAGCCACCGTGTTCGGACGAATAAAACTGGATGGTGTTGCCGGTGCTGGCGGCTGGCAGATGGTAGGCCTGAATCAGCCGATCCAGTCGGGTGCAGGGCTGGCAACTGTCATGGTGACTGGCAAATTGCAGCGGACGTTTGCGCCGTTGCCGCGCGGCCACTTTGCGGCTACCCAGCAGCAGATAAACCGGCACCGCCAGCCACGGCATGAAGATCATCGCCAGCGCCCAGCCCCAGCTGTTGGCGCTGGAACTGGCCTGATAGCGCAAACGGGTCAGACCGATCAGCAGTAGCAGACCGGTCGCGATAAGCGGGATATACAGTTCGGCAAACTGGCGCCAATCCATGTGGCAGACGACCTGGCAGGGAACGCAGTAGCCAGAATGATAACGCGCCCGACCGCCGTGCAGGGCGGCCGGGCGCGGTTTTCGCTTGCAGCGGTTTACTTGCTGTTGTGCAAGGCCAGTGCCGCGGCGACCACGTCGTCGGTGCTCGGCAGCAGGTACTGCCACGAGGTGCCGGTGGTGATGAAGCTGTCTTTGCCGGTGATGCGCTTGATCTGCGGCAGCTTCTTGCAGTGTTCGACCAAATGGGTAGTGATCTCTTCCGACAGCGAGCCGGTTTTGCGGCACTCATCGACAATCAGCACTTTCTTGTAGCCATCGACCGCTTTCAGCAACTGATCAACATGCAGCGGCGCAACCCAGCGCACGTCCACCAGCTTGACCTTGACGCCATGTTGCTCACGCAAGAGCTTCTCGGCTTGCCGCGACAAGTAATAGCCGTTGCCATAGCTCAGCACGACCAGATCCTTGCCATCGCCAAACACGCCCGGTTCACCGAACGGAATCGGTGCTTCGTTGGCCGGGTAGACAAACGACCAGCCGTTGTCGTTCTTCTCGTGCAGATCTTTGACGTGATAAAGCGCGATCGGTTCGAGGAAGACCACCACACGCTTTTGCTCGTCAGCGAGTCGGACGCAGGTTTTCAGCATCCGGGCCGCGTCATAACCATTGGACGGAATGGCGACGATGACACCGGGGATTTCGCGCAGGAAGGCAAAGGCGTTGTCATTGTGGAAATGACCGCCGAAACCTTTCTGGTAGGCGAGGCCGGCAATCCGGATCACCATCGGGTTGGTGTATTGGCCGGATGAGAAAAACGACAGCGTCGAGGCTTCGCCGCGGATCTGATCTTCAGCGTTGTGGGTGTAGGCGAGGAACTGGATCTCCGGCATCGGCAGCAGGCCGACTTGCGCATAGCCAATCGCGCCGCCAAGGATGGAGGTTTCCTCCAACAATGTATCAAAAACTCGGTCAGTACCGATGCGCGCCTGCACATCGGCGGTGACCCGGTACACGCCGCCTTTTTTGCCGACGTCTTCGCCGAACAGCACGATGTTGGGATAACGCGCCATGACATCGGTAATGGCGAAATTGATCAGGTTGGCAAGCGTACGCGGTTCGGCCAGTTGCGACTGCGCCTTGCCAAAGACTTGCGCTTCCTGCTCGCTGGTCAGTGCCGGCGGCAGCGGCTGTTCCGGCCGGGTAGGCGCCAGCGCCGCCATGATGTCATCGGCGTTGTCGAGCTTCGGCAGCTTCAGGGTTTCTTCGGCTTCATACGCCACTTGCTGACGGATGTTTTCGTACAGCGCGAGAATCTCGTCAGCGGTCATGAAGCCGCTTTCAATGGCGATGCGGGCCGAATGCAACAGCGGATCCTGCGCTTCGGTTTCTTCGATTTTTTTCTGGGCGTGATATTGGCTTTCGGTGTCGTTGCCGGCGTGCCCCATGAGCCGCACGGTTTGCACATGCAGAAACACCGGTCGGCGTTCCTGTCGGGCGATCTCTTCGGCTTCCTGCGCGGCCAGCCAGATATCCGGCAGATGCAGGCCGGAGCATTGCACATAGGCAATGCCGCTGCGCCGCTCCATGGTGTGCTGCACCCAATTCGGCGGCGATGACACTGAGATACCGATGCCGTTGTCTTCGCAGATGAATACCAGCGGCATGTCTTCGCCTTTGTACGACCAGTACTCGGCGGTGTTGAAAGCGATCTGCGAACTGCCGTGATTGAGCGAAGCGTCGCCAAAAGAACAGAGAATGACGCTGTCGTCCGGAATCACCGGCGTCACGCCGATTTTCTTGGCCTTGCCAAGACCATGGGCAGCACCGACTGCTTTCGGCAAATGCGAGGCAATGGTCGAGGTTTGCGGCGGCACCCACAGCGGCACCGAGCCGAACACCTTGTGACGGCCTTGGGAAATCGGATCAAATTTCGAGCAGACGAACGACAACATCTGATCGCGCACCGGATTGATTTCCGGCAAATGCTTCGAACGCTGCACCATGAAGGCGCCGCTGCGGTAATGCAGGAAGGCCATGTCGGTGTGGCGGAACACTTTGGCGATGGCGGCGTTGCCTTCATGGCCGCTGGAACCGATGGTGTAAAAACCGAGGCCCTTGTCTTTCAGAATGCGCGCCTGCAAATCCAAGTGGCGTGACAGCAGTTGCGAGTGAAACAGCTCCAGAAAGGTGTCCCGATCCAGCCCGGCTTGGGCGGCAGTGATACGGCGAACGGGAGTGGGGAAGTCACCGTCTTGAACCCGACGGCGGAAGGCTTCGTCTACGGCTTTGGCGCGATCCAGCATGTTGTATGTTCACGGCCCGTTAGGGGCACAGTCCTCGTGATGATTTTGGATAGATGGACGTCTAAATCTGTCTCGAAAAGCGGACCGAGTATAGAACGGGCACCCGTAGCAACCGGTACGATGAGTCGAAAGGGTTTTTGACGTCATGTGGTAGAGTAGCGCGCTTTGTTTTCCGCCCCTTTGATCGAGGTTAAGCATGTCGGTAGCCGGTAACGTTCTGGAGATGATCGGGAACACCCCGATGAGTCGTTTGGCCAAGCTGGATACTGGCGTTTGCGAGCTGTACGGCAAGCTGGAATTGATGAACCCGGGCGGTTCGATCAAGGATCGCATCGCGCTGTACATGATCAAGGCCGCCGAAGACAAAGGCTTGATCAAACCGGGCGACACCCTGGTCGAAGCCACTGCCGGCAATACCGGTCTCGGTTTGGCGCTGGTGGCCGGTCAGAAAGGCTACAAAATGCTCATCGTCATGCCGGACAAGATGAGCATGGAAAAGGAATACAACCTGCGCGCGCTCGGTGCGCAAGTCAT
>CAMLKQ010000108.1 GCA_946480585.1 uncultured Kangiella sp. | reverse complement strand
GGCGATGTCGAGGCGCTGAAGGCCGCCGGCGTCGACATGGAAGCGCTGGCGGCGCGTGGTGTGAAGATTTTCTTCACCCAGGTATTCCGCGATCGTTACTTCCACGCCGACATGCACCCGGGCAATATTTTTGTCGACGTGAGAAATCCGAAGGCGCCGCGCTATATCGCGATCGACTGCGCCATCATGGGCTCGCTCGACGAACGCGATCAGGTCTATCTGGCGGAAAACTTTGTTGCTTTCTTCAACCGTGATTACCGCCGTATTGCCGAGCTGCATGTGCAATCGGGCTGGGTGCCGGCCGGTACCCGAGTCGAGGCATTTGAAGCCGCCGTGCGCGCCAATTGCGAGCCGATTTTCGGCAAGCCGCTGGCCGAGATCTCGTTTGGCGTATTCCTGCTGCAACTGTTCCAGACCGCGCGCCGGTTCAACATGAGCGTGCAGCCGCAGCTGGTGCTCTTGCAAAAAACCCTGTTTTACATCGAAGGCCTTGGCCGCCAGCTCTATCCGGAACTGGATCTGTGGAAAACCGCCAAGCCCTATCTCGAAGAGTGGACCCGTGAGCGCACCAGTCCGCGCCGTTTGCTGAAGCGGGCCCTGGAGCGGGCGCCGATTTGGCTGAACGAATTGCCGGCCTTGCCGGAACTGGCGTTGGCTGCGCTGCATCAGCGTGCGCACGGCCATCAGGCGCAGGATGCCGGTCGCCACTTGCGTCAGGCGCTGGCCCGGGAAGGTCGTCAGCGTGCCGCCGCCAATCAGCAACTGGCCGCCATCGTGCTGCTGGTGGCGGGCGCCGCCGCCATGGCCTGGCCGGCGGTTCCGCCGGCGGCTGCGGCGCTGCTGCTGGCGGGCGGCGTGGTGCTTGGTCTGCTGGGCAGCTGGCAGCGCCGGCGCCACTGAGCCGGTCGCCGCTGCAAATTGCAACACTTGCTGCGCGCGTCGGGGCTGGCGTTCGGAGTAACATGATGTCCCGCACGGTGGCAGGCCGCCAGTGGGACCGTACAGACAGGGATTTGCCATGAGCGATTGTATTTTCTGCCGCATCATTGCCGGCGAGATTCCGGCCAGCATCGTCTACCAGGACGATCAGGTCATTGCTTTCAAGGACATTCATCCGAAAGCGACGGTGCACATTCTGTTGGTGCCGCGCAAACACATCGCCACGCTGGCGGATGCCGAGCCGGTTGATCAGGCCCTGCTTGGCCACATGCAATTGGCCTTGCCGAAAATCGCCCGCGAGCAAGGACTGGAGACTGGCTTTCGGACCGTGTTGAATACCGGTCGCGGTGGCGGTCAGGAAGTGTTTCACATGCATTATCACCTGCTGGGTGGCAAAGCCCTGCCGTTCACGGTTTAAGTCGGTCTGGCCGTTATCTGTTTTCGTTGAGCGCAAACTGCGCAGAGGTTGAGTCATGATTGGTTTCAAGGAAATTCTGGTCATTCTGTTGATTGTGCTGCTGGTTTTCGGCTCGAAGAAAATCGCCAACATCGGTTCTGATTTGGGCGCGGCCATCAAAGGCTTCAAAAAGTCGATCAAGGACGGTGAAGCGGAAGCCGATGCCGACAAGAACGACAAAGCCGACAGCGGTCGCGTTATCGAAGCCAAGAAAGAAGAAAAGAAATAAGAGCCGCTGCTAAATGTTTGATGTTGGCTTTACCGAACTGGTGCTGATCGGCCTGGTGGCATTGCTGGTGCTCGGCCCGACCAAGATGATGGAAGTCGCCCGCTTCACCGGGCGCTGGGTGGGGCGCCTGCGTCGCCAGTTCAACGAAGTCAAAGAAGACATCGATCGCGAGCTCAAGCTCGAGGAAATGCGCCGCAAGCTTGCCGAAGAAGAGCGGGCGCTGCGTGAGAACCTCGATGCCAACATTCCCAGCATCGACCCGATGCAGGAACTCAAGCGCACGGTCAGTGAGTCTGCAGCAGCCGCACCGGCCACCGCCGCAGACGCGGCGCAGAAGGACACGCAGCCGTGACTGGAACCCGTGATCAAATGCCGTTGGTTGCGCATTTGCTAGAGCTGCGCAACCGGCTGATGAAGGCGGCGCTGGCGGTGCTGATTGCGCTGTTGCCGCTGATGTATTTCTCCAACGAACTGTACGCCCTGTTCGCCAAGCCGCTGGTGCAATACCTGCCGGAAGGCTCGATGATGATTGCCACCGACGTTGCGTCGCAGTTTTTCGCGCCGTTCAAGCTGGCGCTGGTGGCGGCGCTGTTCGTCGCGATGCCGGTGGTCATTTACCAGATCTGGGCATTTGTCGCGCCCGGTTTGTACAAACACGAAAAGCGGCTGACCAAGCCGATTCTCTTTTCAGCGGTGATGCTGTTTTATGCCGGCATCGCGTTTGCGTATTTTCTGGTCTTTCCGGTGGTGTTCGGCTTCTTCGCCAGCATCCAGATTGACGGCGTGACCTACATGCCCGACATCAGCATGTACCTCGACTTTGCCCTGTTCATGTTCATGGCGTTCGGGATCAGTTTTGAAATTCCGGTGGTGGTGTTGCTGCTGGTCAAGATGGGGGTCGTGCCGGTGCAGAAGCTGCAGGCCTGGCGGCCCTACATGATCGTGCTGTCTTTCGTCATCGCCGCCATTCTGACGCCGCCGGATCCGGTGTCGCAGACCATGTTGGCCTTGCCGATGTGTGTGCTGTACGAACTGGGTTTGCAGACGGCGCGCTTATTGAGCAAGTCGGCCGCCGCGGCCGACGCTGCCGAGCAAGGAGTCAAACCGTGAGCCGTATGGGTGTGTCGTTGTTGCCGCTGGTGTCGTTGCTGTCATGGCTGCCGTTGACGGCATCCGGTTCCGATGCGGCATTGCGAGATTGCCGCGCGATGAATGACAACGCGGCCCGGCTTGCTTGCTATGACGCACTGGCCGATCAATTGCCGAAACCGGCGGCAACCGATGTGGTGTCGGCAAGCCCGCCAGTTCCAGCTGTTGCCGCGGAGCCTGCTGCGCAGGCCATCGCACCGCAACCGCCTGTGGCAGCCCAAACACTTGCAGTCACCGCAACCCAGACGCCGGCAGAATTTGGTTTGGAACGGCAAGCGCAACAGGCGCAGATCGAGTCAATCCAGTCACGCATTGTCGGGACGTTCCGTGGCTGGGAAGCCAAGAGCAAAATCACCTTGGAGAATGGCCAGGTCTGGCAAATCACCGACGGCACTCGCGGTGTCTACAGTCTGGAAAGTCCGGCCGTCACCATCGAGCGCGGCGTCTTTGGCTCGTTCTTTCTCAAAATCGACGGCGTCAATCGCTCGCCGAAAGTCAAACGCGTGAAGTAGCACCACGCCGCAATGTGGGTCGATATCGGTGTCAACCTGACGGCGACCCAGTTTGCCGCTGATCGCGCTGATGTGATCGCGCGTGCGCGTGCTGCTGGCGTGGATCGGTTGCTGTTGACCGGCACGTCACTGCCGGACAGTGCCGAGGTGCTGCAATTCGCTGAGCAATACCAGCTACATGCCACAGTCGGTGTGCATCCCCACCACGCCAGTGAATGGCAAGCCGACAGCGATGCTGCGTTGCGGGCGTTGGCGGCACATCCGCGCGCTTGTGCCATTGGCGAATGCGGACTCGATTTCAATCGCAATTTTTCGCCACCGGCGGCGCAAGAGCTGGCGTTCAGTGCGCAGCTGCGGGTGGCAACGGATCTGGCCAAGCCGGTGTTTCTGCATTGCCGCGATGCGCACGAGCGCTTCCTGCCGCTACTGCAACCGCACCTGAGCCAGCTGCCGGCCGCCGTCCTGCATTGCTTCACCGGCGATCAGGCCGAACTGCGCGCCTGTCTGGCGCACGGACTTTACATCGGCATCACCGGTTGGATCTGCGATGAGCGGCGCGGGCAAACGCTGCTGGCGTTGCTGCCGGAAATTCCGCTTGATCGGTTGTTGCTGGAAACCGATGCGCCGTGGTTGCTGCCGCGTGACATGCGGCCGGCACCGCAATCACGCCGCAACGAGCCGGCGTTTCTGCCGCATATCGCCGCACGTGTCGCGGCGGTAATTGGCGTGCCACTCGACGAACTGGCGCAGCGCACGCGTGCCAACGCCGAGCGGGTATTCGGGCTAGTTTGAAACCGGGAGAATCGCATGGAAGCGCAGGCACACGGCCGCTGCCTTTGTGGCCAGATTCAGTTCACCGTCCAGCTACCGGTGCGTTGGGTGGCGCATTGCCATTGCAGCCTGTGTCGACGCGGCCATGGAGCCGGCGTGGTCACCTGGTTTGGCGTTGCCCCGGCGCAGTTCCAGTTGCAACGCGGTGAGATTGTCTGGTTTCGCTCGTCTGAACAGGGCGAGCGCGGTCGTTGCCAGCACTGTGGTTCGCCGCTGTTTTTCCGTTCAGCGCGCTGGCCGGATGAACTGCATATCGTGCTCGCCGCGCTGAACGAGCCGATTGCCCAACTGCCACAAATCCATGTCTACTACGCCGATCATGTATCGTGGCTGCCGTTGGCGGACACCTTGCCACGTTTTCGCACTTTGCCGAGCGAAGACAATGCGCCGTCGGCCAGCTGAGCGATAGCGCACCGATCGCAGCCACCGCAACAAGAAAAGGAAAACACTCCGTCATGTCTCAAGGTCACCAGATGGCATTGATGCGGCAGCGCCGATTCCTGCCGTTCTTCTCAGCGCAGTTTCTCGGCGCGTTCAATGACAACCTGTTCAAGATCGCCCTGGTGCTGCTGGTGACTTATAGCGGCGTCTACAGCGAGGTGCAGGTCGGGTTGCTGACCAATATCGCCAATGGTCTGTTCATCCTGCCGTTTTTCCTGTTCTCGGCGACGTTTGGCCAGCTTGCTGACAAACTGGAAAAAACCATTTTGATTCGGGCCACCAAGTTGCTCGAGATTGCCATCATGGTGATCGCGACCGTCGGCTTTTATTACCAGCATATGCCGATCTTGCTGGTTGCCCTGTTTCTGATGGGTACCCATTCGACCCTGTTCGGCCCGGTCAAGTACGGTATCCTGCCGCAGCATCTGCGTCGCGATGAGTTGATTGCCGGCAACGGCCTGGTAGAAATGGGAACCTTTGTCGCGATCTTGCTTGGTCAGTTGGTCGCGGGTTTGTTCATGGATGCTGGTCAAGTCATGGCTGCTTGCGCCGCGATGATCGGTGTTGCGGTGGTCGGTTACCTGATCGCGCGACAAGTGCCGGTTGCGCCAGCGACTGATCCGGCGTTGCAAGTGAACTGGAATTTCATCACCGAGACGGGCCGTCTGCTGAAATATGCAGCCAGTCAGCGGGTCGTTTTTCTGGCCATACTCGGCATTTCGTGGTTCTGGTTTTATGGCGCCATCCTGCTGGCCCAGATGCCGGCATTTGCCAAGCAAACACTGACGGCCGAAAAATCGGTATTCATTCTGTTGCTCGCGGTATTCTCGGTCAGCATCGGTATCGGTTCGCTGCTTTGTGAAAAACTGTCGCAAAGTCGAATTGAGATTGGTTTGGTGCCATTCGGGTCCATCGGCCTTACCGTATTCGCACTCGACCTCGCATTTGCGAGTCACTTGCCGGCGACCGCTACACTGCGAACCGTTGCCGAGTTCTTGGCAACGCCCGGCAGTTTGCGAATTCTGGCCGACATCTTCCTGATCGGCTTGTTTGGCGGTTTCTACATTGTGCCGCTGTACACGATGATTCAGACCCGGACGGCGGAGACCCATCTGTCCCGGGTCATTGCCGCCAACAACGTGCTCAATGCCGCGTTCATGGTAGTGGCAGCGGGACTCGGTGCTGGCTTGTTGGCGGCCGGACTCAGCATTCCGCAATTGTTCCTGGTGCTGGCGGTGTTGAATGCCGCGGTCGTTATCTACCTCTATAAGCTTGTACCGGAATTCCTGCTGCGTTTCGTCGCCTGGATACTGATCAACACGATTTATCGTCTGCGCGAACGGGGCATGGCCCATATTCCGCATGAGGGGCCGGCGGTGCTCGTCTGCAACCATGTCAGCTTCGTCGATGCGTTGATCATCTCGGCTGCGGTGCCGCGGCCAGCGCGGTTTGTCATGCACCACACCATCTTCAAGATCCCGGTGTTGTCGTGGCTGTTTCGCACGGTCAAAGCGATTCCGATCGCACCGGCAAAAGAAGACGCTGCGATGAAAGAGCGCGCCATGGACGCCGTTGCCCAGGCGTTGGCGGATGGCGAGCTGGTCTGCATCTTCCCGGAAGGCAAGATCACCAGCGATGGCAATATCAACGAATTCCGTCCGGGCATCGAAGACATCATCAAGCGCACGCCGGTGCCGGTGGTGCCGATGGCGTTGCGCGGCCTGTGGGGCAGCTATTTTTCCCGCAAAGGCGGCGCGGCGTTTCGTGGCATTCCGTGGAAATTCTGGCTGAAGGTTGAATTGGTTGCTGAAGCGGCGGTGGCGCCTGAGCAGGTCAGCGCTGCAGACCTGCAGCAGCGTGTTACGACCTTGCGTGGCAGTCAGCAATAACGGACCCGTTCGTGCGCGAAGTCCGCTTGGCATGTAAATCAGTGCCTGCAATATCGTTTTTGTGAATCAGAAAAAGGAGAACACCATGGCTGGTGGCGCCAATCCCGTTAAAGCAATCGTCGCGGCCTTGTTCGCCAACGGTGCGATTGCGGTCGCCAAATTCGCGGCGGCAGCCGTCACCGGCTCCGGCTCAATGTTGGCCGAGGCAGTGCACTCGACAGCTGACTGCGGCAACCAAGGCTTGTTGCTGCTCGGGCTCAAACGCGCCAAGCAGCCGCCGTCACCTGACTATCCGCTGGGCTACGGCAAGGAAACCTATTTCTGGTCGTTCATTGTCGCGCTGATGCTGTTCAGTCTTGGTGGCCTGTTCTCGTTGTATGAAGGCTGGCACAAGCTGCACGAACCGGAGCCGCTGAGCTATCCGTTCGTCGCGCTCGGCGTGCTGGGTTTCGGCATCATTGCCGAAGCGCTGTCGATGCGCGCCTGTTTGCAGGAAGTGAACAAGCTGCGCGGCCGGCAGACGCTGTGGCAGTGGTTCCGGCACTCGCGCAATTCCGAGCTGGTGGTGATCTTCGGTGAAGACCTGGCCGCACTGCTCGGTCTCATTTTTGCGTTCTTTGCCGTCGCACTGGCGTGGTGGACCGGCAACCCGATGTACGACGCGATCGGCAGCATGGCAATCGGCGCCTTGCTGATCGTCGTGGCGGTATTTGTCGGCGTCGAAGTCAAAGCCATGCTGGTCGGCCAAGGCGTCGAAGAGCGCCGCCGTCAGGACATGATCGGCTTTCTGGAGCAACAACCGGCGGTGCACAAAGTTTTCAACTGCCTGACCATGCAACTCGGTCCGGATGTCATGGTGGCGGTGAAGGCAAAGATGAAACCGGCCGACAGCGCGCCGGCGATGATTGCCGCCATCAACGATACCGAACGGGCATTTAAACAGCAGTTCCCGGATGTGCTCTGGCTGTTCTTCGAGCCGGACTTGCAGGACT
>CAMLKQ010000107.1 GCA_946480585.1 uncultured Kangiella sp. | reverse complement strand
CATTTCAGATCAAGGGCATCAACTATTCGATCTCGTCGGCCTGCGCCACCAGCGCCCACTGCATCGGCAACGCCATGGAGCAAATCCAGCTCGGCAAGGCCGATGTGATGTTTGCCGGCGGCGGCGAAGAGTGCTTCTGGTCGTTCAGTATGATGTTCGATGCCATGGGCGCGTTGTCGACCAAGTACAACGACTCCCCGGAAAAAGCCTCGCGTGCCTATGACAAGAACCGCGACGGTTTTGTCATCGCCGGTGGCGGCGGCATTGTCGTGCTGGAGTCGCTGGAACATGCGCTGAAGCGCGGTGCCAACATCATCGCGGAAGTGGTTGGTTACGGCGCCACGTCGGACGGTGCCGACATGGTCGCGCCGAGCGGCGAGGGCGCTGCCCGCTGCATGCAGCAGGCGCTCGCCACTACCAAATTGCCGGTCGATTACATCAACACCCACGGCACCTCGACCCCGGTCGGCGACGTCGCTGAGCTGGGCGCCATCCGCGCCGTGTTTGGCAAGGAAGTGCCGCCAATCAGCTCGACCAAGTCGCTGTCCGGTCACTCGCTCGGCGCCGCTGGCGTGCAGGAAGCCATCTACAGCTTGCTGATGATGCAGAACGATTTCATCTGCGCCTCGGCCAACATCGAAGAGCTGGATCCGGAAGCAGCCGATCTGCCGATCGTGCGCGAAACCCGCCACGGCGTGAAGCTCAACACCGTGCTGTCGAACAGCTTCGGTTTTGGTGGCACCAACGCCACGCTGGTGATGCAGCGCTTCCAGAAGTAAACCGTTCGTTGGACAAGAAAAAAGCCGGCAATGCCGGCTTTTTTCTTGCTCGTGCGTCGTCCGACTAGACGGTAAAGCGCGCTGACAAACCGACCAGCTCTTGCACTTCCTTGCGCATTTCGCCACAGGCTTGCCGCACCCGATCATTGCAGCGGGCGACCGTGCCACTCAGTTCGTGGATGCGCACCATGTTGCGGCTGATCGTTTCCGACACGGCCGCTTGCTGCTCGGTGGCTGTGGCGATCTGCGTGGTCATTTCGGCAATGGTGTGGCTGGCGCGGTCGATTTCATCAAGTTGCGAGCCCGCCTCATTGGCAATGGTCAGCGAATTGCCGGCACTGCTACGACTGGTTTGCATGCTGTCGACGGCGGCTTGCGATTCGCGCTGCAACTGCTCAATGATACCGGCGATCTCCTTGGTCGATTCCTGCGTGCGCTGGGCAAGGTTGCGCACTTCATCGGCGACTACCGCAAAGCCGCGGCCTTGATCACCGGCGCGCGCCGCTTCGATAGCCGCATTGAGCGCCAGCAGATTGGTTTGCTCGGCAATACCGCGAATCACTTCCAGCACCTGGCCGATTGAACCGGCTTGCTGATCGAGCCGGGTAATCACGCTATTGGCTTCCTCAATATGGTGCTGCAATTCCTGCATTGCGTTGGCGACGCTCGATACCGCCTGCCGGCCGCCTTCGGTGGCGTGGCTGACGACCTTCGCGGCTTCAGCTGCGGCGCTGGCGTTGCGCGCCACCTCGGTGATGGACGCGCTCATCTGGGTGCTGGCGGCTGCGACCTGATCCGACTCGCGCTGCTGTTCCATGCAGGCATTGCTGGCTTCACTGATCTCGTTGGTCACGGCGCCGGCCTGCTTGGCAGTCTGTTCGACCACGCCACCGACGCTGCGCAGCACATCGCGAAACCGCGCCAGCATCTGATTGAAGGCCTTGCCAGCTTCACCCCATTCGTCGTCGCGATTACTGTCGACCGTCAAGGTCAGATCCAGCTGTTGCTCGGCGCGCTTCATGGTGTCATTCAGCGCCAGCAACGGGCCGGCAATACTGCGGTACAGCCACCAGCCCGCGGCCAGCAGTATTACCGTAATGATCATGCTCATCAGAATGAAGAACAGGCGTAACGCGCTGTAGTCGGCCGCCACGGTTTCGCGTTGTTCAGCCGCAACACGCAACTGCAAGTCGATGAGCTTGGTGATGTGGGCGCTGATCGGGTCGATTTGCTGATACAGCGGGCCATCAAACTGGCTCAGCTGGCTGCTGGCATTGCCCTGCGTGCCGGCGATACTGTTTTGGACCGCGACGATGGCTTTGTCCGCAGCGTGAAACAGCGGTTCGGCCTCGCGTACCAACGCTTGTTCTTCATCTGTCAGCTTGGTCGCGGTGTAACGCTGCCATTCTTCCCGAATCACTTTGTTGGCGTTATTGAGCTCGCCATTGACCTGCTCGGCCGTGAAAATGCCGGCGTTGCCCTTGTTGACCGCGTCGATCACGAACACGGCATAGGCATCGGCAATCAGTTTTAACTGTTTCAGGGGTACTACACGGTCGTCATAAATACTGGCAACGCTGGCGTTGATGCTACTGAGGCTACGGATGGCGATGACGGAAATCAGCGCCAACAGCACGACGGGAATAGCAAGACTGAACAGCAAGCGGGATTTGACGGTCATGACGGCATCCCTCAGACACGACGGCTATCCCTGTCGGATACTGCTCCTGATGCCGCAAGTGTAGTTCGCAAATAAAAAAAGGCCCCATACGGGGCCGGAGATGAAACCGGGATGCCAATTCAGCTGGCACCCCCGTCAGGAGATTGGTGGCTCAAGCGCTGACGTCGGTGTCAGCGCTTGAGGTATCGCTTTAACGGCTGACGCTGATGCGCTTCTCGACGCTGGCACTACGCTTCGGAATGCGAATTTCCAGCACGCCGTGATTCGATTTGGCCGAGATCTCGTCGGTGTTGGCGGTTTCCGGCAAGGCAAACTGGCGATAGAAACTGCCGTAGCTGCGCTCGATCCGGTGGAAGTTGCTTTCGTCCGACTCTTTCGAGAACTCACGCTCACCTTTCAAGGTCAGCACGCCATTGCTGGCGGTAATTTCAATCTTGTCCGGGTCAATGCCGGGCAGATCCGCAAGCAGCACAATTTCTTTGCCGTTGTCTTTGACATCCACCGACGGCACCCAATTGCCGCTGAACAGCTCACCTTTGTTGTCGCCGGTGCGCGGCACACGGGTATCAAACAGTTGGTTGATTTCGCGGTGCAATTGGTCAAACATGGACCACGGTTGGTAACGCATCAGAGTCATGGCACGTCTCCTCTTGAATCGGTTGAGTGAGGTAACGAGGCATGGCAACAGCGAAACTGCCATGCTTCAAGCTAGCATTCAGTGCGGCGTAACAGATTGACCCGGATCAACAGTGCGCAAGCACCGTCTGCGTAAAGAGATAAGGGCGGTCAAACCAAATTCAAGAGCGAGGGCAAGCCAACATGGAACGGGTCGAGCTGCGTTGCTGGGGCGGAGTCGGGGAGGTCACCGGTTCCTGTTATGAGGTGTCGCTGGGCAAGGAGCGGGTTTTGCTCGATTGCGGCCTGCTGCAGGGTGGTGCCAAGGAAGATGCCCGCAATTACGAGCCGTCACCGTACGATGCCCGCCGCATCGATGCGGTGGTGTTGAGCCATTCCCACCTCGACCACTCAGGGCGCTTGCCCCGGCTGCAAAAAGAAGGCTATCGCGGCCCCATCTATACCCATCGTGCCAGCCGCGATCTCTGTAGCATCATGCTGAAAGATTCGGCCCATCTGCAGGAAGCCGACGCCGAAATCGAGAATCGCAAACGGGCGCGCAAGGGGCTGAGATCAATCGAGCCGCTGTACACCCAGATCGACGTCGAGCGGGTGATGAAGCAATTTCACGGCATCGAGTATGGCGTTTGGCAAAGGCTGACCGAACGCATGTCGGTGCGGCTGCACGATGCCGGCCATATTCTCGGCTCGGCCATTGTCGAGTTACAGGTGCGGGCGCCAGACCGCGAACGCATCCTGGTATTTTCCGGCGATTTGGGTCAATACGGCGCGCCGATTCTCTGCGATCCCAAATCAGTCGAGCACGCCGAGCTGTTGCTGATGGAAAGCACATACGGCGATCGGGATCACCGCGACTTTGCTGCCACCATCGATGAGCTCGGCGACATTTTCCGCAGCGAGCAATCGCAGCGCGGCAATATCCTGATCCCGGCGTTTGCGGTCGGGCGTAGTCAGGAACTGCTCTACCTGATGGCCAAGCATTACCGCGATTGGGGTCTGCACAAGTGGCAGATTTTTCTCGACAGCCCGCTCGCCATTGACGCCACCAACATCTATCTGCGCCACCATGGTTTGTACGACGGCGATGCCGTGCGTCTGCTCGGCGAAGGCGATCCCGATCGATCGCTGCGCCGGCTGCTTCCCAATCTGCAGTTCACGCCGGCACCGGAACAGTCGCAGTCGATCAACCGCATCCAGAGTGGTGCCATCATCATCGCCGGCAGCGGCATGTGCACCGGTGGCCGCATCAAGCACCACCTGAAGCATCTGGTCTGGCGTGACACCACCCAAGTCATCATGATCGGCTATCAGGCCCGCGGCACACCCGGCCGCGCACTGGTCGAAGGCCGTGAGTTTATCCGGCTCTGGGGCGAGGCCATTCGCGTCCGTGCCCGCGTGCACACCGTCGGCGGGCTGTCCGCCCACGCCGGTCAACGCGATCTGCTGCGCTGGTATGAAAGCTTCAAACAACTGCCGCCAGTCATGCTGGTGCACGGCGAGCAGCAAGCGCAGGAAGGGCTGCAAGCGAAACTGAGTGAGTTGCATCCGGGCGTACCGGTGGAGATCGCCAAGCGGGAGCAGGTGGTGGTGTTGAAGTGAAAGGATTGCGGAGCCAGGTTCACCAAGTAGCAGAAGTGTTTCTTGCTACATGTGCTGGGCGACAAAGCCCCCACCCCAGCCCTCCCCCTGGCAGGGGAGGGAGCGGTCCAGTTCCTCCCCTGCCAGGGGGAGGTTAGGTGGGGGCATTGTCGAGACTTGCTTGCAGCACAACCGTTTTCCCTACACGATGGTTCACATCTTTTTTTCCTGAGCCGACGCCGCTATGGCAATAGCCATCACCATCCTCAGCCTCTTCATCGCCCTCCAGCACCTCGGCTTCCTCGTGCTGGAAATGTTTTATTGGGATCACCCGGTTGGCCGGAAAATCTTCCGGCAAACGCCCGAGCAATCCGCCAACTCAAAAGTGCTCGCCGCCAACCAAGGCCTGTACAACGGTTTTCTCGCCGCCGGTCTGGTGTTTGGCTTGTTCTGGGCCGGTGAGCCGACGTTGATCTTCTTTCTGGCCTGCGTGCTGGTCGCCGGTATTTATGGCGGCCTTACCGCCAAGCGCAGCATCCTGTTCGTGCAAGGCCTGCCGGCCGCGATTGCACTGGCCTTGGTTTGGTTGGCATGAGCGACCCGGTGCTGCCGCCCATTGACGGCGCGCTGGAAATCTCCCGCGCCGTGCAGCTGCCGCTGCGCGAAATCGAACTGACTGCGATGCGCTCACAAGGCGCCGGCGGCCAGAACGTCAACAAGGTGTCGAGCGCCATCCATCTGCGCTTCGATATCCGCGCCTCATCGCTGCCGGAGTTCTACAAGGAGCGGCTTCTGGCGCTCGCGGATCAGCGCATCAGCAAAGACGGCATCGTGGTGATCAAGGCTCAGGAAACCCGCAGCCAGGAACAGAACCGCGCCGATGCGCTGGAACGGCTGCAGGCATTGATCAAGTCAGTCGGTGTGGTCCGCAAAACCCGCAAGGCCACCAAACCGACTCGCAGCTCACAAACCAAACGCATGGACAGCAAAACCAAACGCGGCAATATCAAAGCGATGCGCGGCAAGCCGACCGAGTAGGGTGGGTTCGGAGCGTAGCGACAACCCGCCGTTTCGTCTGGGAATGAGGGGCTAGAACTTCATTCGACTTACGAGCGTTATGTTTGGCTGTAATAATATTTCTGGCGCCAAGTAACTGACTTGATTTGCGCACTTTTTTTAAAATGGCTTATATTCTCCGAGTCATTTTCAGTGGTTGTGTACTCCGATAAGTTTTCTGAATTGGTTTATTAATTCTTTCTTTACTATGTCAAGCTTCTTCATGTCCTCAACTATTTTTTCTTGTCGAGAAAATATTTCTTCTAATCTCTGCGATGGAGTATTTTGATTGGCAATAGACACTTCTGTTCGCCTGTAATCTGACACCCCAAAGAAAGTTCCTTTTGAGTATTTTTCGAACATCTCTTCTGTGGACTCAGGCAGAAGAATCTTATTGCGCTCGTAAAACTCGTAAAGGTCGATCCAGTTCTTGTTGAACTCCTCGTAGGAGGCGCTTTTCCTCTCTGATGAGTGCATGGCGAAGCTTTTAACAGGTTCGAGTGCGGCAATTTTTCTGAATAATTCCAGTATGGCATCTGCTTGCTTCTCGAATATTCCGCCATAAGAAATCTGCAGCCTAATTTTTTCTCTTTCTAGTTCCGATTGAAATTGAGCCATTCTTTCATTTGCATTGGCTTCAATTTTTGCTTTGAAAGTTGATACGTCTTTGTCAAGGAGGTGATTAATTATCGTTCTGAATAGAAATGCCAATGCAACAAAAACAATTGATCCAGCCGGGATCAACTCCATTATGCTTTTCAAATATTCACTCAGCATGATTGCCTTTATATGTTGGTTGGCGATGTAGGGCGCAATATTCAACGAGCATTACGCCGTATTCAGTGCCTATAGTCGAATTTCCAAAAATGTTGTCGGCGCCAGCCATTCGCCAAACCCTAGCTTGTGGTACAACGCCATGGCATGGCTGTTTTCATTGGCGACTTCGATATTGACGAAAGCATGGCCTTGATTGTGTGCCCAGTCGATTGCGGTCTTGACCAGGCCCTCGGCAACCCCGCGCCGGCGAAAGACCGGATCAGTATAGAGATCGTGTATGTTCAGCATGTTCTTGCTGGAGTAAATCGAGAACTGCAGATAGCAGATTACGACACCGCAAATGTTGTCGTTGATGCTGGCGAGCCAAATCTGTTTGGCGGGAAACGCGGCCAAGCCAGGGACAAGGGCGGCTTTCTCGTCGTCGGTCATCGCTTGTTGGCGACCGAATTCGCTGGCCGCCAGCGCCGAAAGCAGTTTGACGATGGCGTCGGCGTGAGCCGGATCGTTCAAGTCAGCTTCAAATACCTGAACATCACCCACGGCAGGTAATGTGTGTTCAGCAAGCGTGGCGAGCGGAACGTTCATTTACTCCACTCACAATCATCCAAAAACAAATCCGCCCCAAGGCGGTCAGCATTGGCCGGGTTATAGGCGTAATCGCGCAGCTCAGTAATGCCGACATGCGCCAGCGCCTGTTCATCCAGCAGCGCCTGACCGGTATAGCTCGTCGGCTGCTCCAGAATCGCCATGGCCGCATCGGCCATAATCTCCGGCTTGCGGCACAGGGCAAACGCGTCTTTGCCCATCAGCGCATGTTCAATCGCTGCAGTGGCGATGATGGTCCGCGGCCACAGGCAGTTGACGGCGATATTGTGCGGTTTGAATTCTTCTGCCATGCCGAGGCTCAGCATGGTCATGCCGTATTTGCTCAGCGTGTAGGGGCCGTGCGCGGCCAGCCAGCGGGTGTCGAGATTCAGCGGCGGTGACAGGCTCA
>CAMLKQ010000106.1 GCA_946480585.1 uncultured Kangiella sp. | reverse complement strand
TCATCACTTTCCAGACCATCACCGGCTGATGCTCTTCATTGAGCAAGCTGATCACGAGATTGCGCCGCTCGACGGTATTGAGCTTGACCGTGCTGAGCCATTTGAAGAAATCGTTGTCGCCCTTGATGATGCCGCGCTTCAACGTGACGTTGCTGAACTTGCGCAGTCCCGGCATCTTGATGGACGAATACTCCGGGAATGAGCCGTCACGGTATTCGATGGCCTGATTTTCCTGGGTCAGCCCGGTCACTTCAGAGAAGCCGACCCGTTTACCACCCCACTCAACGGTGAAGTGAAATGTCGGCAGCGGATAGGGAGTAGGCATGATGCAAAACCTCCTGAATCAATGAATGGATGTCGCGTGTGTGGTCGGCGCTGCAAGCATCATGAGGTCTGCAGCTTGTGCGAGAACTTCAGGATGATGAATTCCGCCGGCCGCACCACCGCCATGCCGATCTCGACATTCATCCGGCCTTCGAGAATGTCCTGGGCATTCATCGTGACGCCGAGGCCACACTTGACGAAGAATGCGTCTTTCGGTGTTGCCCCGGCCAAAGCACCTTCACGCCATTTGTCGATCAGGTAGTTCTCGATCATGCCGCGGACCTTGACCCAGGTATTCGAGTCGTTGTTCTCGAACACTGCCCAGTAGGTCGATTTCTTGATGGACTCTTCCACCATATTGAAGAACCGCCGCACCGACACGTAGCGCCACTCGTTGTCATTGCCGGCCAAGGTGCGAGCCCCCCAGACCAAGGTGCCTTTGCCGGCAAAAGCGCGAATCGCATTGATCGACTTGCCCGTGGTCGCGTCGACGTTCAGATCGTCCTGCTTCAGGTTGTCGAGCCGAACCATCGGTTCAATGACATCGGCGAGGCTGACGTTGGCGGGTGCTTTCCAGACGCCGCGATTGGCATCGGTCGCTGCATACACCCCGGCAACGGCACCGCTCGGTGGCAACACAATGAAGTGTTCCTTCAATGCGGTTTTGACAAAGTTGTACAAGGCCGTGTTGCTGGTCTTGAACGATTGCAGTTCGGCCGGTGCATTGGCCCCAACCGTGACATCGACATTGGCTTCACCGGCATTGATGTAGTGATTCAGGGTCGATTTGATAAACGGATAATAAGCGGCACCGTACTTGAGATAGTTGTTGCCAAAATAGCCGCGATTCGCCAGCAGGCCGGCGCTGTCCAAGGCGATGCCGCCATCGCGAATGTCGAAAATGCAGAACCGATCGCGCAGCTTGTCGCATTGCCCGAGCATGGCTTGCACCAGCGTCGTGTAGTCGGCGGTGCCGAGCTTGACCGCTTCGGGAATCACCAACAGGGTCGGTTCGTCCTCCAATGCCACAACATCAAGGCCATCCTGCAAGCCAAAGCCGGTGGCAGGCGCCGTGGTGCCATCGCCGGTCAAGTCAACCACCGCCGGCGTTTGGTAGTAGCCAACGGAAACGATGTAACACTGGCTGCCACCGTTATCGAAGTACAGCTTGACGCTGTAGTACAGCAGGTAAGACAGGCTCGGCAGGGTAACGCTGTTGATACTGTAAGCGCCCGCGCCCAGATCGGTGACACTGATGGCCAGATCTTCTTCGTTCGGCAGACCAAACAGGGCTTCGTACTCTTTCAGCGAGTAGATCTTGGTTGGCTTCAAATGCAGATCGTTGGCGGTATTGCGGGCGGCTTTTTGGGTGTAGCCGATGAAAGCCGGAATGGCCGTTCCCACCTCCGCCACCGACGGCGGGAAAACCGGGATCTCTTCGACATAGACGTTCGGTGTTTTATAGGTGGCCATTGCTCGGCTCCTTGGGCTTGTTGAAACCAACCTGCTGATTACGCGACGTGAAGCCGCGCTTGATACCTTGTGCGACTACAGCTTGCGAAAAACTCATCCCGGCTTGCCAACCAGCACGATCTGTTCGGCTTTGGCGCTGTCTGGCCCCGGTTGCGGCAAGTGCTCGATCAAAATGTCGCCATTGCGCCGCAGCTGCAGCTTGCGGCGCGGTCGTGCCTGTCGGCCGACCGCCACTTGCGATCGAAACAGCACGACCCGCTCACCCTGACGCGCCAACAGTTCAACCGGTATCTCTTCTGCACCAAAGCTGGCCGAGGCAATCCGCTGGAACGGGATCTCGCTGCGGCCGTCTTCGACAAAACCGTGATCGCTGACGCTGAGCTGGGCAAACTCGGCATCACTGTAATTGCGCACAACCAGATAAAAGCGCAGCGCCTGCTGTTTGGCCGAAAACTGCAAGCTCAGAACCGGCGCCGTTTCGTAAAACGTCGCATCAAGGCGCAGCTCCAGCACCGCAGCCACCGCCTGCTGGCAGAGTTCGGCATCGGCATAGATAGCGGTCTGGGTGACCACATCGCCCGGATAATGCTCTTCAATCCAATACTCACCAGCCGGCAGCTCACGCAGATCAAACGCAAACGACGGCCGGTCGTCGGCAGCCGTAATGGTGATGCTGTGCAGGAGCTCGGCATCCGGCCGGCGCAGCTGCAGCGTCACCGGCCGCTGCGGCTGCGCGATGACATGCCGATAAAAGCCGGAGCACAGCGGCATCCGCACTGGCGCTGCCAAGGCATCCGGTGTGACACGGTTGCGATAGACCGGCACCTCGCCCGCCAGCGCCAGGCTTTCGCTGGTGAAATTGTCGAAATAGGGATTCAGCAGCTGCAGTCCGAGCCGAAGCGTTTGCCCGGCCAGCATCGCCAGAGGTTCGCCGTCGCTGTCCTGTTCAAAAAGCAGATGCCAGCGGTTGTCGCGCTCTTTGAGCAGCAAGCGGCCACGCTGCAGCAGCCGTTGGCAATCGGCCGGCAGTATCAAACCAAAATCCGGACAGCCACCACCGTAAAACTCGTGCTGGATGTCGAGTTGCAGCAGGGTCGAGAAACGCGTGCTCATGGCTGCCGGAACGCCAGATCAATGGCAGTGAGTGGCGGCTGAATGGCCGCGGTTTCAGCGTCTTGCAAGAGCACCATGCGCGCGCGGTACAGCACCGACGGCAATTGCTTGCCACCGAGAAACGCCCAGATCTGGTTCAACTGCTCGTAGTTGGGCGATTGCAACTCCAGGGTCAATTTTTCGATGCGCGGATCCAGGCCCGGAGACTGTTCCGGCGTGAACAGCAAATGGCTTTGAAAGAACGTCAGGACGTGGGAAAGCTGGCGCAATGCCTGATCGTATTGCTTGAACCGGGCAAGAAACAGCAAATGCAGATTGAGCCGCAATGGCGGTTGCAACAGGATGTTCTGGCCGTTCAGATAGGTGGTTTCGGGCAGCTGGGAACGCAGGATGCGTTCTTCTTCAATATTGATCAGTGACAGCCCGAGCACATCTTCCTTGACGGCCCATTTGCCGGTGTCATCAACCGGCTGGCACATCTCGACCGCGCCAAAATCGCTACCGGTGCGAACCAACAGGTAAGCATTCAGCTGCTGCTGCAGAAACTTCAGCGTGACGTCCAGCATCCCTGCTGCATCCTTGTGCCCTTGGTCTGCACCGGCTTTACCTGCTGCCATCGTGCGCAATCCGGCGCGGTCTATCCCTTCCGCACAGGGCACGCAAAATCTGCAGGCAAAAGCTCCCCGCTTCACAACCCAACTCAGGTGTGAAGTCTATAAATTCCGTCGACAAAGAAACCCGCACCGCCTCAAGCACTGAGGCAGCGAACAACCGTGGGAGGAACTGCAAACAAGGGATGAGGCAGCGCGCCGGCACATCTATCGCATCCCTGACAACTGACGGCGCACAACAGGACGCTGTTATTGAAGATCAGCGGGCAATGTTCGTCAAGCTGATTGCGAAAGTTCAACGAAGACAAGGGTCACAGTTCTTGCAAGCCACGCTCAAACTGTCGCGATAGGTATCGAACTGTAGCTGCAATGTGATGGTCATAACGACACAGTGTGCTTGCGTTACAGTGTATGAAGCGGAAATAGATTTTTGCGGCAGCACCGATGCGTCCACCCGCAACAGCCAGTTTTTGTTGGCGCGTTCCGGCCATTGCCGCGCCGCGTCCGGTTGCCCGAAAGGAATTGGCTATCGAACCCAGATACGAAATCAATTGGCCGCCACGGAGGTCGACTACTAGGCTTTGACCAGTGCTTAGCAGACCCGTCAGGAGAGAACATGAACAATGAAGCGAAATGCCCGTTTGCTGCGGTGCACGGTGCCCGCACCACGGTCGCCGCGCAATCCAATCAGGATTGGTGGCCACAGCGACTCAATCTGAAAATCCTGCATCAGCATTCGGAAAAAGCCGATCCGATGGGCGGCCAATTCGATTACGCCGCGGAGTTCAAGAAACTCGATCTCGCCGCCGTCAAAAAAGACCTGCATGCCCTGATGACGAGCTCGCAGGACTGGTGGCCGGCCGACTGGGGCCATTACGGCGGTCTGTTCATCCGCATGGCCTGGCACAGCGCCGGCACCTATCGCATCTCCGATGGCCGCGGCGGTGGCGGCACCGGCAACCAGCGCTTTGCACCGCTGAACAGTTGGCCGGACAACGGCAACCTCGACAAAGCACGTCGCCTGCTCTGGCCGATCAAGAAAAAGTACGGCAAACGGCTGTCCTGGGCCGATCTGATGATTCTGGCCGGCAACGTCGCGCTCGAATCGATGGGCTTCAAAACCTTCGGTTTCGGCGGCGGTCGCGAAGACATCTGGGAACCGGAAGACGACATTTACTGGGGCGCCGAAAAAGAATGGCTCGCCACCAGCGACAAATCGACCAGTCGCTACAGCGGCAAGCGCGATCTGGAGAACCCGCTGGCGGCGGTGCAGATGGGTTTGATTTACGTGAACCCGGAAGGGCCGGACGGTAATCCGGATCCGGTCGCCTCCGGCCGCGATGTACGCGAGACATTCGCCCGCATGGCGATGAACGACGAAGAAACCGTCGCGCTGGTGGCCGGCGGCCATACCTTCGGCAAGGCGCATGGCGCCGGTGATCCGAAACTGGTCGGCCCGGAACCGGAAGCCGCACCACTCGAAGCGATGGGCCTCGGTTGGCTCAACCAGTTCGGCAGCGGCAAAGGTGTGCACACCACCACCAGCGGCATTGAAGGTGCCTGGAAACCGAACCCGACGCGATGGGACAACGGTTATTTCGACATGCTGTTCGGCTATGAATGGGAACTGACCAAGAGCCCGGCCGGCGCTCATCAATGGGTCGCGAAAAACTGCAAACCGGAACACCTGATCCCGGATGCGCATGACCCGAGCAAGAAACATCCACCGATGATGACCACCGCCGATTTGTCGCTGCGTTTCGATCCGGCGTACGAAAAAATCTCGCGCCGTTTCCACAAGGATCCGCAAGCGTTTGCCGATGCCTTCGCGCGGGCTTGGTTCAAACTGACCCATCGTGACATGGGCCCGCGCTCTCGTTACCTCGGTCCGGACGTGCCGGCCGAAGACCTGATCTGGCAAGACCCGGTGCCGGCGGTCGATCACGAACTGGTCAACGCACAGGACATCGCGGCACTGAAAGCAAAAGTGCTGGCGTCCGGCCTGAGCACCAGCCAACTGATTAGCACCGCATGGGCGTCGGCATCGACATTCCGCGGCTCGGACAAGCGCGGCGGCGCCAACGGCGCCCGCATCCGGTTGGCGCCGCAGAAAGACTGGGCGGTCAATCAGCCGGCGGAACTGGCCAAGGTGTTGCAGCAACTGGAGCAGATCAAGGAAAGCTTCAACGGCAGCCAATCGGGCAAGAAAAAGATCTCGTTGGCGGATCTGATTGTGCTCGCGGGCGCGGCGGCAGTGGAAGATGCCGCGCGCAAAGCCGGCATCACGGTCACGGTGCCGTTCTCGCCGGGCCGCACCGATGCCACGCAGGCACAGACCGATGTCGAGTCGTTCGCCGTGCTGGAACCGATCGCCGACGGCTTCCGCAATTACCAGCGTAGCGACAGCAAAGCGCCGGCAGAACAGTTGCTGCTCGACAAAGCACAATTGCTGATGCTGACTGCGCCGGAAATGACGGTACTCGTTGGCGGCCTGCGCGCACTCCATGTCAGTGTTGGAGGGAGCAAGCATGGCATCCTGACCAGTACACCGGGCGTGCTGAGCAATGACTTCTTCGTCAACCTGCTCGACATGGCCACCGAATGGAAACCGACCGCGACGGCCGGCCTGTATGAAGGCCGCGACCGGGCGAGTGGCCAACTGAAATGGACCGGTACCCGGGCGGATCTGGTGTTCGGCTCGAATTCGGAGCTGCGCGCACTGGCCGAGGTCTATGCCAGTGACGATGCCAAGGAGAAATTCGTCCATGACTTCGTCGCGGCCTGGCACAAAGTGATGAACCTGGATCGCTTTGACCTGACGCACTGATCACGTCAGCCGCGAGCGATCATCTGCAAGCGGTCACCAGCAAATGGCAAACACAACAGCAAGCGACCCCATACTGGGGTCGCTTGCTGTTTCTTGCATTGCAGCGTTGATCAAAGCGCCAACCGAATCACCACCGCGCCCATCACCTCGCCTTTCTTGAAATCCTTGCGCGGCGAATCCTTGTGTTCGTTATGGCACTGCACGCAGGCTTCGGCAATTGCCTTGTCCGGGTAAACGGCAGTGAAGTAGCGTTTGCCGCCCAGTTCTTCCTCGGTGTAATACGGCTGCGCAGGATTCTGAATCAACGCCTGCATGCCACTGCGCTCGCCATCCGTGCGCGGCAGATTCTTCTTGTTGATCGCCCATTCCGAGATCAGCGCATAGGACATGCCGAGATCTTTTTCATTGACCAGTTCAGCCCCCATCCGGAACATCTGCGCCGGCAAGACCAGTGCCTTGTCTTCACGCCAATGTTCGCTGGCCTTGATCACCTTCTCATCCAGCGTCAGCCGATTGACCACCTGTTGGGTGTACACGGTCCGGTCGGCTTCCAGAATGGTGTGTATGGTATCGGTCATCCGCTGCGGACTGATCCCTTGCGGCTCTGGTGCTTTGCCACAGCCTGCGAGCATCACCACCAACAGCGACCATCCCCATCTGTTTTTCATGCTTGTTCCCTCGTCATGATGTGTTGTCAACACGCGCTGTGCTCAGCGCGCTACTCCTGCGTTATTCCGATGCTGGCGTGGCCTCGCTGGATTGGGCTTGTTTGGCCTGTTGTCGCAGCCACTGCATGCTGTCGTGCTGGCCGGAAGCCGGCCGGCTGAAGTTGCTTTTGATTACGTCGCGATCGGCCAGCGCTGACAGCGCGTATTCCAGGCCGTGGCAGCGCATGCAAACCTGTTTCAGCATCTTGTCGTTCGGCCGCAGATTGGCGCTTTGATTGTGTTGGACCCACTGCGATGAATTATCCGGGTGCGGTTCGCGCGGCATATGACAACCGGCGCAACTGACGCCCGTGGCCGGATCCTGTTCCCAGCGTTGGCCGTGCGCCGATTGCGGCCAGTTGCGGCTGTGCTCATCGGCATGACAGCCAAGACAGCTCTCCGCTTCCGCTTTGCTCGTGTCATAACGGTGCGGGCTGTGGCAGCTGTTGCAGCTCACGACGTTGTCGGCGGCATCGGCCTGCATTGGCAGCTTGGCATCCGATACCGACATCGGCGCCAACCCGACAGCCAGCCGCATGCC
>CAMLKQ010000105.1 GCA_946480585.1 uncultured Kangiella sp. | reverse complement strand
TGGCGCGCGGCGGCGGCGAGAACGTCCGCTTCACCGATCGCGAGCAGCGCTTGCCAGTCGGTGCCGATCCGCGGCGCTGGCTGCATGAGCAATCGGTGCGCTTGCGCCAGCTCGGCATGGAGCCGGGGGATGAGTTGTATTTCTATGTGGTCGCGGAAGACAACCACCAGCCGGTCCGTCAGCAAAGCCGCAGCCGCACTTACATCCTGCGTCATCCGGTCGAACAGGAAGGCAGTGATGCCGGTGCCCGCTTGCCGGCCGATCTCGGCAAAGCCAAGTTCCGTTCGCAGCGACAAATCATTCTGGATACCGAAGCGCTGATCAGTCAGCGCAAGCAATTGTCCGCGCAACAGTTTCGCGAACGCAGTGAAAAGCTGGCGCAGGACCAGATGATCCTGCGCCTGCGTTATGGCGAGTTTCTTGGCGAAGAAAGCAGCTTCGAGGCGGCCACGCCGGCCGCTGAGGATGAAGCGAAAGAACACGACGGCGACGCCGCTGACGCCGAGCATGGTCACGGCGATCACGATGATCATGGCGCGGCGCCGATGGCGGTTGGCATCGCGGCGCGTGCCCAGGTCAATGTGCTGACAACCTACGGCCACGCCCACGACGAAGCCGAGAACGCCACCCTGTTTGATGAAGCCACCAAGACCATTCTGCGGCGTGCGCTGCGTGCAATGTGGGGCGCCGAAGGCGGTTTGCGCATGGCGATTCCAGAGCAGGCCTTGCCGGAAGAATACGCAGCGCTGGCGGCGATCAAGGAGCTGCAACAGGCCGAGCGCATCTATCTGCACAAAACCGCGTTTGCGCCGCCACCGCTCGAAGAAAGTATGCGATTCAGCGGTGAAGCCGCTGATCTGCGGCCGGTGCAGCGCGAGCATCTGCCGCTCACCGATGCGGCCCAGCAACGTGTGCGCGTGTTACTGGATCAGCTGACGGCTGCCGAGCCGGTGGTCGATGCCGCGCTGCTGGATGCCATTCAGCAGGATTTGCGGGCGCGCTTGCGTGACAGCGGTCAGGCGGAGATCGCGCTGGCGTCGCTGGAGCGTTTGCAGCAATGGCAGAACGGTTGCAGCGATTGCGCCATGGCCCTACGTGATCAGCTGGCAGCGCTGCTGCCGACGCCGGTGCCGGCAATGCGACCGCAGGCGGAGCGCTGGCAACAATTGCGCGCCGCACTCAGTGATGAACGCAAACCGGAGCCGACACCATGATTTGGCCAATCGTGGTGGGCTGGAGCGTGCTGACGCTCGTCTTGCTGTGGCAGCTGACACGCAGTCGGTTGCCGTGGCGCTGGCGCGTGTTGTGGTTGCCGGCGCTGCTCGCTTTGGCCTTGGCGATGCAGCCACCGCATCAGCAGCAAACACAGCGTGAGGTCATTGTTCAAACACCGGGTGATGCTCAGAGCGATGCTGCAGCAAAAGCGGCGGCCGCACGCCTGCAGCAATCGCCGCTCATGATGGCGACCGAACCGGATCTGCACAGCTGGCAGCAATTGCAGCGCGCGCTGGCCGGCAATGACGGCGCTCGCTTGTTGCTGTTCGGGCACGGCTGGACGTCACCGGTGTGGCAGGCGTTGCCACGCCAAACCGTGATTTGGACGCCAGCGGAACTGCCGGCCTGGCAGCTCGATTATCCGCGCGAACTGCAACAGGGCGATGCCCTGACACTGCAGCTGCGGGCGCCGGAGCCGGCGCATAGTGCAGCACTGCTCGACAGTCGCGGTGTCGCCGTGGCCGAAACCGTATTGCAGGAGGGGGCTGCGCTGCTGCGCTATCGGCCACTGACCACCGGCCGCTTCGATTGGCAGCTGCGGCTGCGCCGCAGCGATGGCGAGCTGGTGCGTGATGTGCCGCTCGCCTTCGTGGTGCAGCCGGTTGCCCGGTTGAGTGTGCAAGGGGAATTTGGCGCGCCGTCATTTGAGCAGCGGGCGCTGCGTGAGTGGTGGTTACAAACCGGCGTGCAGGGCGAATTCATCACCCGCACCGGGCAGCAACTGCAGCGTCGTGACCGGTTCAATCTGGCGGCCGATGCGGCACTCTCGCCGGATATTTTCGTCCGTGATCTGCGCAGCTGGCTGGCCAGTTCCAGCCGCGAACAGCAACAGCTGCTGCAGCGCGTGGCCGAAGGCCGCAGCTTGCTGCTGCTGAGTGACGGCAGCGAATCGGAAGCGCGCGCGCGGCGCCAATTGAGCGATGGCTTGCAACTGCAATGGCAGTCGCTCAGCGAAGCCGAGCAAGCGTTGACGGTTGCCGACATTGCCTTGCAACGCAACAGCTGGCTGCCGCGTGCCGATGACAACTGGCAGGTGCTACACGACCTCGCGGTGCTGCAACGTCACTGGCAGCGGGGTCGCATTGTTTGGACCGGCGTCGGCGACAATCACCGCTTGTGGCAGCGCGCGCGACTCGCGTACGCCGACTGGTGGCAGCGCAGCTTGCCGCTTGCCAGTAGCTCACCGGTGCGGTGGCGACTGCCGAGCGACAGCGTGATCGGGCAAGCGGCTGAACTGTGTCTGGATGATGCGGTGTCTCTGGCGCCGTCAACCTCGCCGTTGCCGCAGCGTTTGTCGCTGCAAGTGCAACGTCCCGATGGGCAAATCGATACAGTGATCGTGGCGCCGAGCGCGGCGCCGGGCCGGGTGTGCGGGCTCTACCGGCCAGCGGAAGCCGGCTGGTTCCGGCTCCGTGCAAACTTTGATGATGGGCCGTCGCTGCAAAGTGATTGGCGCGTGCGTGACGCCGCCAGTTTGCCGGAACAGCAGTGGCGTGATGCCCAAGCCGCGACGCGCTTGCATGCGCAAACCGAGGCGCCACCTTTGCCGCTGCGGTCGCAACCGTTGCCCGTGTGGCCGTTTGTCGCACTGGCAGTATTGCTGTTGGCGCTGCTGTGGTGGCGCGAGCGGATGGCCGTGGTGAAATAGCTCGTCGCTGCCAGCCGAGCGGGTGCGTTGATGTTTCAACAGAACTGCAACGCACGAAGTCGGTACAAGGGACACAGGCAAAACAGGCAACACAAGCCACACAAGCAACGCATGAAATCTGCACGAGCCCCGCACAAACCGTGGGCTCAACACCCCATCACGGCGTGCTGGCGCTGGCGACGGTCAGGCTGGCGGTGGCGTACAGTTCACGGAAGTACGGTGAATACACCACCACGCCGTTGTACTCACGCAGATCGATGTCGGCCGGAATCACATAATTCAAGTCGCCGCTTTGTGCGCGCAGCTCACCCAAATCAATGAAGTCGCTCTGCACCACGGCGGCATCACGCGGCGCGGCCTTGGCGGTGAAATACAGATGCAGCCCCGGGCCGCGCACCACCGACAAATTCTCCAGCCGCAACAGGTATTCGCCGGTGCCGAGCCGGAACAGCTGAACTTTGCCTGCGGCCGGGCGCTTGTTGTCGAGGCTGCTGAACTCGCCGGCGGCGAGCAAAGTCGGCGGCTCCAGTTCGGGCGGCGAATCCGGCATCTGTTCCTTGATGTTGTTCGGCAAGGTGCTGCTGCTCTTGCTGCGCAGCGAGGCATTGATGACTTCAAAAAAAGAAAACCGTTTGCGCAGCGCTTCGGCCGGGTCGGGGCTGCGCCACCACCAGATCAGGCCGGCGAGCAGCAGCAGCGCGGCCACGGCCAACAGCAGGGTCTTTTTTTGTTTGCTGGTCAACTCAGACAAGGTCATGGCGGCGCGACTCAGGCAAAGCTCCGTTGTTCCAGTTGTTCAATGCGTTGACGCAGCGTGGCGGGCAACGCGGCTTTGCGTTGGTTGTGGTAATCAAACAGCACAATCTCCGCTTCGCCTTCGGTGGTGATGGCCTGCTGCTGCTGGCTGTAGATCGCATATTGTTGCCAGAACCGATCGTCACCCAAGCGGCTGACCCGAACGCCAATCAACAGCTGATCCGGAAACAGCACCGGTCGGCGATAGCGGGCATTGGTGGCTGCCAGAATCGGACCGATGCCCTCCAGCGCTTTCATTTCCATCAACGCGACGCGGCTGCCGTATTCGATGCGGGCACTTTCAAAGTAACGGAAATACACCACGTTGTTGACATGCTGAAAGGCGTCCATTTCACCCCAGGCCACGGTCAACGGAAAGTGCACTGGATAGTCCTGCAACGCGGCCGGCACAGGGTTTGGATTCATGGTCACTCCGAAACGGTGTTGCCGCTGGCGGCGGCAGACGGATTCAATTGCGCACGCAGCGCCAGACACTGGCGGACGTGGCTGGCTGTGGTGGCGATGGCCGGCTCCGGCCACGCCAATTGGTCGCGATGGGCCAGCAGGAACTGTTCGGTGGCGCGCCAATCGGCGTCGTCACACAAACCTTGCGCCAGCTCGGCAAACTGGCTGTGCCGGTAGTCTGGCAGCAAGGGCAGCATCACGGCCAAGTTCTCGCGCAGCCACTGCCATTGCGGCCCGGCAAACGCCGGTTGCAAGGCGCTTTCACGCAACAAGGTCCAGCGTTCATTGACGCGCAAATGCGGCGATTGCAGCAGCAACTGCAGCGCCGGCAACAGGGTCGGATTATTCTGCAGCGCAAACGCTTGGGTAATGATGGCGCGAATGTGGCTGTCTGGTTCCGTCTGCAATTGTTTGCGCAGCGGCGCGAACAGCGCCGGCTCGCGTTGCAGCGCAATAGCCAGTGCCAGCGGGTCGATGCCGGCGCTGGCGTTGCCGCCGTCGCGGATCTGTCGCAAGGCCGCTTGCTGTGGCTCAAGCAGTGCTTTTTGCACGGGTTGATCATCAAGCACCAAGGCGCGGAATTTCAGTCGCTCATGGTTGTCCGGGTCCTGCAAATTCGGCCGCGCCAGCAGCTCGCGCAGTTGCTGTTGCCAGTAAGCGCGGGTCGGCTGCTGCAAAATGTATTGCAGCAAATAACGCCAGTGGTTGAGCGCGCTGTCGAGCACCGCTGGCTGTGGGTGCTGCGCCAAGGCCGGCAGGCTGAGCCAGAACGCTTCGAGGCTGAGATCGCCGGCGCGCACGGCGGCGCCGAGGTTGGCAGCCACATCCATCGCTTCGGTGACTGGCAGGTCTTTCAGTTTCGCGAGCAAGCGTTGCCGGTGTTCTTCGCTCAGTTGCCAGCGGTAATAACCGGCGCCATCGACGTTCGGAATGATCAGCTGCTCGCAGCTCCAGTCGGTTTGCCAGCTCATGCTGGCGTCGGTGAGCAAGCGGCAGCTTTGTCGCGATTCATCCTGGGCGCGCAGGCAAACCGGCAAGTGCCACTGCAATTGTCGGGCGCTGCTGCCGGCCGGCCGGTATTCCTGCTGCTGCAGTTGCAGTTGCAGCCGTCCGTTGTGGCAGCTCTGCTGCAAGCGGATGGCCGGCAAACCTGGCTGGGTCAGAAAGCTGTCGAAGCTGCGCGTCACCACCGGATCAGCAACCGCATCGCCGAGCGAACGGAACAGATCATCGGCGCCGGCATTGCCGAACGCATGCCGGGCAAAATAATTGCGCAGGCCCTGACGGAATTGATCGGCGCCGAGGAAGCGCTCATACATCCGCATCAGCCCCATCGCCTTGTCATAGACCACGGTATTGAACGTGCCTTGCACATCCTGCTCGCGGCTGACCGGTTGCCGGATGCGCACTTCCGGACTCAGGCCATCGCGCTGCATGGCCTGCTCCAGTTGCTGCTGCATCGCGACGGTCAATGGATATTCCGGATGGCTCTTGCTGGCGATCTGATAACCGAGCCACTCGGCGAAACCTTCACTCAACCACAGATCGTCCCACCACGGCATGGTGACCAGATCGCCAAACCATTGGTGGGCCAGTGCGTGGGCGTGATGCGCAATGAATGCCTGCCGCTGCGCGAGCGGGCTGTGCTCGTCGATCAGCATCAGCTCGTCAGACAGGTTGATGGCGCCCGGATTTTCCAACACGTTGGCCGACGAATCCGGCACCGCAATCAAATCAAGTTTTTCAAACGGAAACGGAATGGCGAAGTATTGCTCGTACGCCGTCAGCATCGCGGCCGTGTGCCGGAACGCAAACCGGGTTTTGACGCCATTGCCGCGGGTCGTCACCGCGCGCAGGCTCAGCGGCCGCTGGCGCACCTCATTGGCTGGAATCACCGGGCCGTTGACCACATCGAACGGGCCGACGCTGATGTTGAGCAGATAGGTCGGCAACCGCGGTGTGCGATTGAGTCGAGTGACTTTTAGATGATTGGGCAATTGCCGGGTCTCGCTCGGCAGGCTGTTGCCGATGGCGATATCGTTTTGCCAGCTGATCACTTCCAGCTCGAACGTCGCTTTGAAGTGCGGCTCATCGAATGATGGAAACACCCGGCGTGCTTCAATCGGATGCAACTGACTGAAGACATACCAGGCATCGTCCACCTGCACCCGGCTGAGTCCTTCCGAGGTGGTGGTGTAGTGGCCGTCGTATTGCATCGCCAGGGTCAGAAACCCGGCGGAGAGTGTGTCGTCGAAATCAATGCGGGCGAGCCCTTGTGGGCTGATTTGCCGATAGCGGCCGCTGATACTGTCTTCACCAGCGCGACGTGCTTCAACCGAATGCACGGTCAGGTCGCGGCCGTGCAGGTAGAGCGTGCGGGTCGAGGCGTGCAGCTGCAGGCCAATCTCCACTTCACCGCGAAATGCCGGTTGTTCGGGAAACAGGCTCAGCCGCAGCTGGTAGTGATCCGGCGTCGCCAACGGCGGCAAGCGACCATCAACCGGTTCGCGAACCAGTGCAGGCTCCTGCGGCCAGAACAGAAATGCGGCTACCGCCACCAGCAACACGGAGGCAAGCAGGGCGCCGAAACGGGCAGTCACGATAGCCAAATACCGAAAACGAGGCGGGAAAAACGCAGTGTAAACCAGTGCTGCGGTAGCGACCACCTTGCTGGTAGTGGTCGCCGGTTCAGGCGGTCAGGAACAGGCGAATCGAGAGCGCCAGCGAGACCACCACCAGGACGATGCGCACCTGCCCGTCGTTGAACGCCGCTGGCGTGTTCAGGCGGTCAAGAACAGGCGAATCGAGAGCGCCAGCGAGACAACCACCAAGACAATGCGCACCAGCTTGGCGCCGCCCTTGAACACCATGCGGGCACCGATCTGGCCGCCGATGAATTGGCCGGCTGCCATCACACCGCCCGGCAGCCACAGCACCTTGCCACCGATGACAAAGAACACCAGCGAGGCGAGGTTGCTGGCGAAATTGAGCACCTTGCTGTGCGCGGTTGCGACCGGCAGGGTCAGGCCTAGCAGGCCGACGCAGCCGAGCGCGAAGAACGTACCGGTGCCGGGACCGAAAAAACCGTCGTAATAACCAACGCCAAAACCGATGGTCGCCGCAAACACCGGCAAGCTGACCCTCTGATGGCTTTCGACTTCACCGACCTTCTTGGCCAGCAGCATGTACAGCGCAATGCCGATCAAAAGCCATGGGATCACCTGACGCAGAAAACCGGGGTCGATCTGTTGCACGGTCAAGGCACCGAGCGCGCCACCGATGAGCGAGGCCAGAAACGCCGGCCAGAATTTGCGGAAATTGACCGCGCCTTCGCGGACAAAATGCAGACTCGCGGAGAATGAGCCCGCGCAGCCTTGCAATTTGTTGGTGCCGAGCGCCATCGCCGGCGACAACCCGGCCCACAG
>CAMLKQ010000104.1 GCA_946480585.1 uncultured Kangiella sp. | reverse complement strand
CGCCACCGGACCGGGGCGCGCCATCAGGGCGTATTGCAGCGCGGCGGTTTGCGGGTGATTGAGCGGATCGTGCAGCAGCGTTTGCATTTCGCTGCGGCGCAGCCGCAACACCTCAAGCGGCGCGGGCGTCGTGCTTGCGCTGCTGAGTGCGGCACCGACCCGGAACAATTGCTGATCCAGCCAGTCGAGCCAGCTCGGCCGCAGACTGCTAAACAGCAAGCCGATGCCAACCAGCATCATCAGTAGTCGCCAATCGGCAGGCAGCCGCACGCGGCGCAAACCGCGCAGCAGCAAGGCAAACGAAGCGAGGAGGGGCCGCCACAGCAGCCGGGCAAACGTGCGCATCCGGTCGGATCAATCGGCGGTGTAATACACGCCGGGGATCCAGCTTTTCTTGATCTTCAGGGTGTGCTGCAAGCTGTCTGGCAGCTGCTCGACCAAACGCACGGTGTGGGTGCCGATCACCACTGCCTGTTCCGGTTCCAGCGCACTCAGCGCGGTTTTCTTGCCGTCGATGCGGATGCCATTGGTGCTGTTGAGATCGCGGATCTGATAGCCGTACGGCATTTTTTCGATCACTGCATGGTGGGCGCTGACGGTCGGGTCATCGATGACCAGATCATTGTCGCTAAGACGGCCAATGCGCAGCTGCTCGCCGAGTTCGTAGTGGCACAGCGTGGCGCCGTTGAATTGATGCTGGATGTACGGCATATCGCAATCGCCTCCGGAGTTGCCGGGCTGCGCACCGGTGATGATGCATGGTGGCAGACCCGTCCGTGCAGGGCCGGTGAGAGCGCCTCATTCGGTGCGGTCGTCACAACGGACCGACACGACAGGCAGACGTGGACCGACGGTAACATAGCGAGGGGGCCCGATTTGTGACCCGGCGCACTGTTGCGGCAGCGCCGCAACAGTGTCATGGCGATCAAATGGCGTCGGGCCAGTGCAAGCTGACGCTAGTGCCACCGGTCGACACATCGTCGATGCGTAGCGTGATGCCGTAGTGCTCGCAAAGCCGGGCCACCAGCGACAACCCGATACCGAAACCGCTGCTGTGTTCGCCTTTGCACAGCGGCTCGCCGAGACGCGCCTTCACTTCCGGTTCAATGCCACGGCCACTGTCGCGGATCTGCAAGGCGTTGTCGTGGTAATCGATGGTGATCGCACCGTGCGCGGTGTACTGAAATGCGTTGCGGATCAGATTGTCGATGATGATGGCGAGCACGGTGGTGTGGCCGCGCACCCGCGCCGTCGCTGCGACGTTGACCGAAACGGTCACTGGCTTGTCAGCCAGCAGTTCGGCCTGTTGCACCACGCTGGTTTCGATCAGCGGTAACAGCGCGACTGACTCCTCAGCGGCCGGCGCCGCTTCGCGCGCCAGTGACAGCAGCAGTTTGACAATCTGCTCCATTTGCACGCTGGCACTGTGGATGCGCTGGCTCAGCACGCGTGCGGCGTCCTGCAGCGGCTGGGCCTGCAGCAGTTCTGCGGAGGATTGAATCACCGCGATTGGCGTTCGCAGTTCGTGACTGGCATCGCGGGTGAACTGTTGTTCGCGTTGCAGGAACCGGTTCAGTCGCTGCAGCGTCGCTTCCAGATGACGCGCCAGCAGACCGATTTCGTTGTTGGGGTAGGTGGCGGCGAACGGTTGCGCCAGATTGCCTGGCTCGGTATCCGCCACCTGCCGGGCGAGCGCGGTCAGCGGTGCGGTGGCGCGTCGCGCCAAGCCATAACCGGCCACGCCGATCACGAGCAGCAATATGATCGCGGCCTTGGCCAGAAACCAGAGCATGTCGGCGAGCACCGGTCGCACCACCAGATACTGGCTGACTTCGGCGACCAACAAGAGTGGTGCATCGCGACCGGCCACCGCCAGACGGCGCAGGTGATAGTGGCGGCCGTCATTGCCGGCAAATTCGTGCCGGTTTTCGTTCGGCAGCAGCTGCTGGCGCAGATCGGCCGGCAAGTCGGTGATGCCCTGATAAATGCGAATCAACTCGCGTTTCGGCGCTGCGGTGGTGCCGGTGCGGGCGAGGGCGTCGAGCTGGTGTTGTGCTTCGTCCTCCAGCATGCGCTCAAAAAAGCTGTCTTCCACTGTGTAGGCAAACAGCACCGCCAGAAAACCGAACAGCAGTACGGTCAACAAGGCGAAACTGGCGAATGCGAGCACCAGCCGGCGCTGCAAGCTGTGATATCGGGCTGTCATGAACCGCTGTCCAGTCGGTAACCGACGCCATGCACGGTGATCAGCATCGGCGTGGCAAAGCCTTTGTCCAATTGCTGACGCAGCAGATACAGGTGCGAGCGCAAGGCATCCGAGTCGGGTGCGTCATCACCCCAGATGCGGTCGGTCAATTCCGAGCGCGTCACCACCCGGGGATGGGCTTCGGCGAGCATCAGCAAAATCTGATAACCGATTTGTTGCAAGCGCAGCGGCTTGTCACCGCGCTGCGCCGTTTGTTGCTGCCGATCGATGCACAGGCTGCCAATGCGCAACTCGCGCGGCTGCTGGATGCGATGCCGACCAGACAGTACCTGACAGCGCGCCAGCAGTTCTTCCAGAGCGAACGGTTTGGTCAGGTAATCGTCCGCACCGTGATCAAAGCCGGTCAGCTTGTCGTGCAGCGTATCGCGCGCGGTCAGCATCAATATCGGCACATGCCGGTCGGCCTGACGGCGCAGATCGGCGCAGACATCGAGTCCGCTGCGCTGCGGCAGGGTCACATCCAGAATGATCACATCGTAGTACTGGGTCAGTGCGAGTTGCCGGCCGAGCAGGCCATCGCCAGCGAAATCGACGCTGTGTCCGTGCAGACTCAGGTAGTTGCCGATGTTGGCGGCGAGGGCGGCATTGTCTTCCACGAGCAGCAGTTTCATCAGCGGGTTCCGGGCGCCGGCAACGCGAACACCGATGGTGGTTTCGCGTTGCGCGGCAAGCTTGCATTGTCAGGCGTGCTACAGCGCCGCCAGCAGTTCTTTGGCGGCCGCAAGCTCCGGCTCCTTGGCAAGCAGCTGGGTGAGCACGTGGCGCGCCTGCGGCAACTGTTGCAGGTCCTTGTGGCCTTGCGCCAGTGCCAGCATCAGCTGCGGATGGTACCAATGCGCGCTGGCGAGCGACATGATGTCGATCGCGCGCTGCTTTTCAGCTGGTGCCGTTGCCGCCTGCAGGCGGATGTAGCCGTACATGGCGATCAGCGGCACATCGTATTGACTGGCGGCGCGGGCCAGCTCGCTTTTTGCCCATTGCTGCTCGCCGGCAAGCTGGCGGGTCAGCAGCGCGATGCTGCGTTCATCCGGATACGGCTCGCGGGCGCGCGGGGTCTTGCCGAGTGCGCGCACCACGGCATCGGCGGTGGCGGTGGTCGAGTACGGGTTTTGGCCGGTGATGAGGCGGCCATCGACCACCACCTTGCTCAGCATGATGTCGGCCTGCTCGAAACGGGCGCCGTTGCTGATCAGCTTGTCCTGCAGTTGAAACGGAAATTGCGCCCGCCATTTTTTGCCGAACAACTGCTCCTCGGCGTTGCTGAAACCGGTCACGGTTTTGCCGTGTACCAGCGGCTTGCCATCGTCAAGGCGCAGGTCGGCGAATGCGGCCGGGCCATGGCACACACCGGCCACGACGCCTTCACGCTGCCAGGTGCGGCGCAGCAGTTGTTGCAGGGCCGGCGAGCGCGGCAGATCGAACATCGCGCCTTTGCCGCCCACCACAAACACGGCGCGGTACGATGCACCGGTGAGCTGATCAAGCGCCAGCGTGTTGTCGAGCTTCTTTACCGCCTCGGCATCGGCAAGCAGGCGTTTGTTGTAGGGTTTTTCCGGGTCCAGTTCATCGGCCTCGACCTTGCCACCTTGTGGACTCGCAATGTCCACGGTCAGGCCGTTGTCGCGAAAAATCAGATACGCCTGGGCCAGCTCGTCAAATTCGTAACCCGGTCTGGTCTCACCGTTGCCGGCACCGTAGCCGCTCACCACCATCACGATATCGCTCTGGGCGTTGACTGCCAGCGGCAGCGCCAGCGAGGCCAGTAGCATCATCATCCGTTTCCGCATCGTTGTTCTCCTCTTGCAACCGAATGCCGCACCAGTGTGCACTGGCCGGTGTGAAGAAAACGTCAAACCGGCGTTGACGAAAATTTCACGGCCGGTAACCGACATTGGTCGCTCGCTTCATGACAGGAGACAAACCGATGCGAGCAGGACACCGGACGTGGTGGGCTTTGGGCGGGGGAACGTTGCTGCTGTTTTTGACCGCAGCGATCTGGCGATTCTGCTTTGCGATGCCGCCGATACCGTTGACCGAGCAAGCCTTTCTGCACGGCTATGACTACCCACGCGATCACACGCCGCTGGTGCTGAACCGGGTGTCATCACAGCTGGCCCATTTCGCGTTTGATGGCTGGGATGGCGACCGGGTGTACGGCAGCATCGAATGGCCGAGCGATCCGGCGCTGCGTCCTGCCGACGGCTTTCCGGTCCTGCTCGGCATCTCGGCGATGGGGCACAGCGCCAAGCGCTGGTGGCAAGCGGAATACAAGGGCCGGCCGACGGTGACGGAAACCCATCAGATCCGGGCGATGGCCATTGCAGCGGGCTATGCCGTGGTGGCCATCGACAATCGCTACACCGACAGCCGCAAGCAGCCGGACCATGTCATCGACGAGATCATGTGGGATCTGCATGTCTATGGTGACAAACGGCGCTACGAACAGATGGTGCACGGTACCGTGCTGGATCTGCGGCAGCTGCTCGACAAACTGGCGCTGCAACCCGAGCTGGATCTCGACCGACTGACCGTTGCCGGTTACAGCATGGGCGCGCAGGTGGGCTTTCTGCTCGCCGGGGTCGATACGCGCATCCGGCAGCTGGTGGCGATGGTGCCGCCGCACCTCGATGATCGCAACGCCATGGTCGCGCCGAAAAATGCCGCGCCACTGATACGAACGGCCCGCGTGCTGCTGCTGACAGCGGATGATGATCCATACGCGAGTGCCACCGAGAATGCGGCGCTGTTCGCGGCCATCGCCAGCCCCGACAAGCAGCATGTTCGTCACGCCTCGGGGCATGTGCTGCCGGCAAGCTATCTGGAGGTGCTACGGCCACTGTTTGTCCGTTGACCGGCTGGTGCAGCGGCGCCGTTCGCCAATGCTGGTCTGGCCGTAGCGGTAGGCGTCGGTGACTTGAATCCCGCCCGGCGGTCACGGAAAATGGCGGCCGCATTTTTGACCGAGACGCATCATGACTGACACCGCTTCCCGCCCGGCCTTGCCCGACCGCCTTTCCGTTCGTCCCCGCAGCCCGCACCACAACGCGGCCGTGCTGGAGCATGACATCGGCATCCGCCTCGATGGCAAGGATCGCAACGATGTCGAGGAATACTGCATCAGCGAAGGCTGGGTGAAAGTGCCGGCCGGCAAGGCGCTGGATCGCTACGGTTTTCCGTTGCTGGTGACGCTGAAAGGCAAAGTGGAAGCGTATTACCGTTGATGCGCGCACCGGTTGCCGGATAACGCAAAAGGGCCGCAGGGCCCTTTTTTGTTGTCGTGATTCAGTCGGTGCTGTAACAGAGCCGAAAACCGGCACAGACATCGCGCCGTTGCGGCGCAAAAAAATTGCGGAAATCGCGACGACACAGGCCGGTGTGCAGCAATGGCGAGTGGCCGCGCAACTCGCGTGTGTGACCAAAGCTGCCGGTGGAATACTCCGCATACGGGCCGGGTTCAAATCCCGGATAGGGCGCAAAGCTGTCTGCCGTCCATTCCCACATTGGCAGCACCTGCAATTGTGGATATGCCAGTTGCCATTCCGCGGCCGTTGGCAGCCGCACGGTCGCGCGTCTGCCAAGCGTGCCGACCTGTTGTTCCGAGACATAGGCGCAGTACGCTTCCGCCTCATGGGCGTTGAGATAACGCATCGCTCGATCAGCGGCGGGGCGACGCCTCTCGGTGAAGTCCACCACAAACCATTCGTTATCGTGGCGTTGCCAGTAAAAGGGGTGGGTTGCCCGGCGGCGTTCTCGCCACTGCCACCCCGGCTCACTCCACCATGCGCGCTGCTGGTAACCGCCAGACAAGACAAAGTCTTCGAATGCTGTTTCACTCACCGGCGCCCGGCTGATCGCGAACGCGGACAGCGCTACTGTCAGGCTACCGAACTCGTTATCGAAACCGAACTCGCCGCCGCCGGTGCGGCCGAGCACCGTGTCATGCGCGGGAACAGGTAGCCACTCATTGCGTTCGAGTGGTGCCGACGTAACCGTGCGAAACGATTGGCGCAGCCGCTGTGCCCGGCGCATGAAGTTCTCTTCGTGCATCGCTTCGTGGTGCAGGGCGAGCGCGGCAAAATAAGGCGCGCAGCGAGCGTCAGCGATAGCTGCACTGACCGACTCAAACACATAAGCATCGTATTGCCGGGCGATCGTCAGGCTCGGGTAACTTGTGCGCCAGCGCTCGGCATGTGCCAGCAGTGCCGAGTTGAACCGGTGATCGGCATCTGCCAGCCAGGAGTCGGTCGCCGCACCGGTTTCGGCATGGCGCAAACACCAATGCTCGGCAAACCAGTTCAGATGCAGCCATTCCCACAACGGCGGATTCAGCGCCGGGTGTTCGGGGCCGAACCAGTCTTCCTCGCTGTGCAATTGCAGCAAATAGGCGCGGGTGTGCTGGCGCTGCTCAGCAAACGCTGCGGCAAGCGCCGCGTTTGCCGGTGGTGACGAATGGGACAAGGAAGCATTCATCAGCGAGGCGCTCTCCATTCTCCGGGTGACCGTGCGCACGTTGCCATTGTCGAGCAATGGTGGTCGTGCGAAAGCGCGTCAATAAGATTGTGCCAGTATGGACCGTGTGCCGTCGCATCACCAGCCTGCGTGCGGAATCTGGGTGGCCAAGGCCATGATTTTTGCTTGCAATGATTGCGTTTGCGTTCCAATCTGAACCGGTCATCACGGCGGAAGCGCTGTTTAACCGACGCGCACTGCTCTCTCAACGTCTCATAGAGTGCCACCCGTGCGATGTGGCGGATGGCGATGCGTAATGACGCCGCGGTGCAAGGCGGGGCCGTATGGTAAATGAGCCGACCGGCCGATTCGCACACCACGACTCACGCTGCAGGAGGCAAGGTGACAGTCCATGAAACTACCGGTGTTCAGTTTCTGCCATCGGCTGCGACGCGCCATGATGGCGAGAATGACGCAATCCTCATGGGGCTGGCTCAGTCGCCGCGCCAGCTGCCATTTCATCTGTTTTATGATGATGCAGGCAGTGAGCTGTTCCGTCAGATCACCGAAACCGACGAATACTATCTGACCCGCACCGAGCAGCAGATTCTGCAGCAGTATCAGCACGACATTCTGACCGCCTGTGGCCGGCGTCGCGTGTGGATCGAGCCCGGTGCCGGCAGCTGCGAAAAAGCCGCGCGCCTGCTGTCGTCATCACACGTTGCTGCCTATGTCGCGCTCGATATTGCCGCAGCGCCGCTGCAGCAGGCGGCTACCATGCTTCGCACCGCGCACCCGGCTATCCCGATTCATTTGCTGGTCGGCGATTTTCGCGAGGCGATTCCGCAGCTGGATGCGCTGCTGCCGGCCGGCAAACGCACCATTTTCTATCCCGGCTCCTCGAT
>CAMLKQ010000103.1 GCA_946480585.1 uncultured Kangiella sp. | reverse complement strand
CGGCAGGCTGCAAACCAGCACCGTCGCCACGGCGGCGGTCAGCAAGGAATGGCGAAATCGATTACGACTGTTCTGGGATACCGCCACACGTTCTTGCGCTCTCAACATGGTCAGCCCTCCGCGGCTTTTCTTGTCGGCCCGGTTCAGGGACCGGACGCTGGCTTTGCTCGAATGCACGTTAACGCGACGCGCAACCCGCGCCATATACCCTGTTCGGAATAGCTGAGCGGTCCATCACGAGGCCAAAGCGGGCCCGGCTTATCCATCTGGCGGTAGTGGCAGGGTTTCACGGCTGTAAAGACTGGCTGCTGCCGTTATGGTGAGCATCTGGTTTCGGCCCCAGGACTGCGTTCATGCCCCGCCTGCGTACACCTTATTTGCTTTACCTCGGAGACGTTCAGCTCAAATCGGATGCCAAAACGGCGTTTGGTTTGCGCGACTGGTGTCGTGACAAAGTACTTGGCCAATGGGCGCAGCGTGATGCCAGCGTCGATCTGGGTCTGCCGCGAATGAATGCCAACCAAGCGGCACAACAGGGTGCGGGTAGCCTGGTCATTGGCGTTGCACCGGTTGGCGGAGTGCTACCCGAGCACTGGCTGCCGGATCTGGAAATGGCGCTGGATGCCGGACTCGATCTGGTCAACGGCCTGCACACCCGATTGAATCGCATTCCACGGCTGGTGGCCGCCGCCGAGCGCAACGGCGTGCGGCTGCTGGATATCCGTCACAGCGATCAGGATTTTGCCGCCGGTACCGGTATCAAGCGCGCCGGCAAACGCTTGCTGACGGTCGGTACGGATTGCGCACTTGGCAAAAAATACACGGCACTTGCCATCACCCAAGCCCTGAAAAAACGTGGTCTGGCCGCCGACTTTCGCGCCACCGGCCAGACCGGCATTCTGATTGCTGGCGCGGGCGTCGCGATTGATGCCGTTGTTGCCGATTTCATCGCTGGCGCAGCCGAATCCTTGTCGCCGGACAACAGCCCGGATCACTGGGATGTCATCGAAGGCCAAGGCGCCCTGTTCCATCCAGCGTATGCAGGTGTCACGCTCGGCTTGCTACACGGCTCGCAACCGGATGCGTTCGTGCTGTCCCACGATCCAAGCCGGACCACCATCGAAGGCTACCCGCACATCCGCCTGCCGACGCTGGCACAAGCCATTGATGCTTACCTCGACGCCGGCAAGCTGACCAATCGCGCGATCCGATGCGTTGGCATCAGCATCAATTCATCAACCATGACCCCGGCCCAGGCTGCCGCCTACTTTGAGCGTCTGCGCATTGAGCTTGGCTTGCCGGTTTGTGACCCGATGAAAACGGGTGTCGATAGCATCGTCGACGAACTGCTCCGCAACCCGCATCTGCCATGATCAGACTGCACGTTCAGATCAAACAATGGCCGCTGCGAGCTCCGTTCCGCATCGCGGGTGCCGACATGTACGACGTGCCGGTCATCCAGTTGCGCCTAAGCGATACACAAGGCCACATCGGTCAATCGGAAGCGGCAGGTATTGATTACGACGGCGAAACGCCGTTGACCATGATGCGCCAGTTGCAGGCAATTGGTTCGCTGGCTGATGCGTTGTCAGTGCGTGAACTGCAGACACTGCTGCCGCGCGGTGGCGCGCGCAACGCGCTTGATTGCGCACTGTGGGACCTGCGCGCCAAGCAGCAACGATGCCGTGTCCACGAACTGCTCGGAATGGCCGAACCTCGCCCCTTGCTGACTGCCATGACCATCGGCCTCGGCAGTGATGGCGAAACCCGTGCCGCTGCACGGGCAGCGGCTGATGCGCCACTGCTGAAAATCAAGGTATCGGCGGAACGCCATCTGGACGCCATCGCCATCGTTCGTGACGAACATCCGCGCACACGCCTGATGATCGACGCCAACGGATCGTGGACCGCGGACCAGCTCAACGAATTGCTGCCGGCACTTGCCTCGCATGACATTGAACTGATTGAGCAACCGCTGGCTCGTGGCGACGATGCGGCACTCGACCACATCAGCAGCCCCATTCCGCTCGCCGCCGACGAATCCTGCACCGACAGCACCTCGCTTGACGCGCTGGTCGGTCGCTACCAATACGCCAACATCAAGCTGGACAAATGCGGCGGCTTGACCGAAGCCTTGCGCATGGTTGAGCTCGCGCGCTCACTCGGTCTTGGCCTGATGATTGGCAATATGTGTGGCAGCTCACTGGCGATGGCGCCAGCTTTCCTGGTCGGCCAACAGTGCGAATACGTTGACCTCGATGGGCCACAACTGCAACAGGAAGATTGTCAGCCTGCAATGCGCTGCGAACGGCAGCTTCTGTACCCGCCCTCACCCGCTTTGTGGGGCTGAAGGCGTTGGCAAACCAACGTTCAGCCCTGCACCCGGACGCTGCGCTGTGATTGCTGATAGACCTCAAGGGGATCAGATTGTTCGTCCGGCTTGGCGAACGGAATGCAGTTGATGAACAGCGAGAACAGCTCGGCCTGCGAGCCAATATCGAGCTTGCGGTAAATATTCTTGCGATGAATCTTGACCGTACCTTCGGAACTGTCGAGCCGCTGAGCAGTCAGCGCCGACGAGTATCCGCGCAGCATGTACATCAGCACATCGCGTTCGCGTGGTGTCAGCAATGAGCTGGCGAAATTGGTCAGCGTGCATTCCACCTGCAGGTGGGTGGTATCCACTTTCTTGCTGCGTGGCACATTCTGCAGTTGCTGATGCTGGGCCAGCGCGGCAAAAACAATCGGCGTCACCAGCCCCAGCGCCGCCACATCTCCGGAGCTGAACTCGTTGCTGTTGATATTGCGCTGCAGGAAGAAGTTGACGGCGGTATCGTCATCGATACGCCAGATCACATCGATCGAATCGGCGACGCCCGTCTTGGAATAGAACGTCAGATAGTATTCGCTGCTGTAGAAATCATCTGGTGCAATATCGCGCAGCCAGTACGCGCCACTCGCGCATCCATTCAGAAACGCGCGATATTGTGGGTCCAGCGCATACGGTCCGGTCGAATAGATATCGGCTGGCACTTGCCGCTCGGTTGGGTTAAACCGGTGCAGCAAGCTCAACGGACGTTGTTGACGGTAATACACCAGCGTTCCACCCGAATCGATGGGGCATACGGCATCAAGCACATCAAGCACTGCCGCCATGAAATCGCCAGTACCCAACGTGGCCCAGAGCTGGGTCAGGGCGCGACTCAGCTTGCTGTCAAACAGCAAGCCGAACCGCGGCTGATGAATCGTAAGCGATGACGCTGGCATGACAACACCCGGTGCTCGACACCCGACAAACCGAGTCTGCCTGAACAGCGTGAGGTCGGCAATCTCGAGTCAGGCAATGAATTCCGTTACCGGCGTTGCCAACCGCTGTTGATGACTTGGCACAAACCCAATTACGGAAAACAAAAACGCCCGCATTCGCGGGCGTTTTTGTTCGAGCGAAACAACCGTTGGCGTCTTACTTCCAGCCGGTGATTTGCGCAACGCCTTTGCCGATGTCGGCCGGCGAACGCACGGCGTGCACCTTGGCAGCGGCCATGGCGGCGAACTTCTCTTCCGCGGTGCCTTTGCCGCCGGAGATGATCGCACCGGCGTGGCCCATGCGCTTGCCCGGAGGGGCGCTGATGCCAGCGATGAAACCGACAACCGGCTTGGTCACGTGGGCCTTGATGTATTCGCAGGCTTCTTCTTCGGCGCTGCCGCCGATTTCACCGACCATGACGATCGCTTCGGTTTGCGGATCGTTCTGGAACAGTTTCAGCGCGTCGATGAAGGTGGTGCCCGGGATCGGGTCACCGCCGATACCGATACAGGTCGACTGACCGTAACCGAGTTCGGTGGTCTGCTTGACGGTTTCATAAGTCAGCGTGCCCGAACGCGAGACCACACCGACGCGACCCGGCTTGTGAATGTGACCCGGCATGATGCCGATCTTGCACTCGCCCGGGGTGATGATGCCGGGGCAGTTCGGGCCGATCAGGCGCACGCCTTTCGAATCGACGTACAGTTTCACTTCCAGCATATCCAGCGCCGGAATGCCTTCGGTGATGCAGACGATCAGCGGCACGCCCGCGTCAGCGGCTTCGATGATCGAGTCTTTGCAGTACGGCGCCGGCACGTAGATGACCGATGCATCCGGCTTCACGGTGGCAACCGCTTCGCGCACGGTGTCGAACACCGGCAAACCGAGGTGAGTCGAACCGCCCTTGCCCGGGGTCACGCCACCGACCATCTTGGTGCCGTAAGCAATCGCTTGTTCGCTGTGGAAGGTACCTTGTTTGCCGGTGAAGCCCTGGCAAATCACTTTGGTGTTTTTGTTGATCAAGACGCTCATTATGTGCCTCCCGCTTATGCCACTGACGAAACGGCGGCAACGATTTTCTGCGCGGCATCGGTCAGACCGACCGCCGGCGTAATGTTCAGACCCGACTCGGCCAGTTTCTTGGCACCGAGGTCAGCGTTGTTACCTTCGAGGCGAACCACGACCGGCACTTTCACGCCAACGCTCTGCACGGCACCGATGATGCCGTCGGCGATCATGTCGCAGCGGACAATGCCACCGAAGATGTTGACCAGAATGCCTTTGACGTTGCTGTCCGACAGGATGATCTTGAACGCTTCCGAGACGCGCTCTTTGGTAGCGCCGCCACCGACGTCAAGGAAGTTGGCCGGCTGGCCGCCGTGCAGCTTGATGATGTCCATGGTGGCCATCGCCAGACCGGCACCGTTGACCATGCAACCGATGTTGCCTTCCAGCGCGACGTAGTTCAGTTCCCACTGCTTGGCGCGGATTTCACGCTCGTCTTCCTGGGTCGGGTCGTACATGTCGCGCAGTTTCGGCTGGCGATAGAGCGCGTTGTCGTCGGCGTTGATCTTGCCGTCGAGGCAGTGCAGCTTGCCTTCGGTGGTGATGACCAGCGGGTTGATTTCAACCAGGCTCAGATCCAGATCGACAAACATCTTGCCGAGACCGGTCACGATGGTGGTGAAGTCCTTGATCTGATCCAGGTTCAGGCCGAGACCAAAGCCGAGTTCACGGCACTGGTACGGCATCACGCCGACCAACGGGTCAACGGTGATTTTCAGGATCTTTTCCGGGGTGTCGTGGGCGACTTTCTCGATGTCCACACCACCTTCGGTCGACGCCATGATGACGACGCGACGGCTGGCGCGATCGAGCACCGCCGACAGGTACAGTTCCTTGGCGATGTCGGTAGTGGTTTCGATCAGCACGCGGTGCACCGGCTGACCGCGCGAATCGGTCTGGTAAGTCACCAGATTGCGGCCGACCATGCCTTTGACGGCTTCTTCGACTTCGGTCTTGCTGTTGCACAACTTGACGCCACCGGCCTTGCCGCGACCACCTGCGTGGATCTGGGCTTTGACAACCCAACGGCTGCCACCGATGCGTTCTGCTGCTGCGACAGCTTCTTCGCCGCTGCGCACGGTTTCGCCGCGCGACACCGGCAAGCCATATTCAGCGAACAGCTGCTTGGCTTGATACTCATGAAGGTTCATGTTCTGTCCTCTCTCTTAAACGTTCAGCAGCAGACGTGCCGGATCTTCAATGAACTCTTTGATGGTCTTCAGGAAGCCCACCGACTCGCGACCATCGATGATGCGATGGTCATACGACAGCGCGACATACATCATCGGCTGAATGACAACCTGACCGTTGACCGCCATGACGCGATCTTCGGTGCGGAACATGCCCAAAATGGCCGACTGCGGCGGGTTGATGATCGGGGTCGCAAACAGCGAACCGAACACGCCACCGTTGGAAATGGTGAAGGTGCCGCCGGTCATTTCTTCCACGGTCAAGGTGCCGTCTTTGGCTTTCTGGCCGTAGCTGCCAATGGCTTTTTCCATGTCGGCCAAGCCCATGCGATCGGTATCACGCAACACCGGCACCACCAGACCACGCGGCGCGCTGACCGCAACGCCGATGTCGTAGTAACCGTGGTAGACAATGTCGTTGCCATCGATCGAGGCATTCACTTCCGGATAACGCTTCAGCGCTTCGGTCGCGGCCTTGACGAAGAAGCTCATGAAACCGAGCTTGACGCCGTGGGTCTTCTCAAACTGATCTTTGTATTTGGCACGCAGCTCCATCACCGGCTTCATGTTGATGTCGTTGAAGGTGGTGAGGATGGCGGCATTGTGTTGGGCGGAGAGCAGACGCTCGGCAATGCGCTGACGCAGACGGGTCATCGGCACGCGGCGCTCTTCGCGAACGCCTGTCGTTGCTGCAAAGGCGGCAACTGCCGGCGCGGCGACCGGAGCGGCTTTCGCGGCAGCAGCCGGTGCAGCCGATTTGCCAGCCATGAACTTCTCGACGTCTTCTTTGGTCAAGCGGCCGTCTTTGCCCGACGCCGGGATCTTGCTGGCATCAAGGCCGTGCTCGGCGATCAAACGACGCACCGCAGGCGTCAGCACATCACTGGCTTCGGTCGTTGCCGCAGCAACCGGTGCCGGCGCAGCAGCGGCTTTGGTTTCCGCTTTCGGCGCTTCTGCTTTAGCGGCTGGGGCCGCCGCAGCGCTGGCATCACCGGCCTTGAACAGTGCAATGGTTTCCTGCGCACCGACCGTTGCACCTTTGTCTTTCAGGATCGATTCGATCACGCCATCTGCAGGCGCGACGACTTCCAGCACGACTTTGTCGGTTTCGATGTCGACCAGGTTTTCGTCACGCTTGACGAATTCGCCCGGCTTTTTATGCCAGGTGGCGACAACGGCATCGGCAACGGATTCCGGCAGAACCGGGACCTTGATTTCGATACTCATGTTTCTCTCCTTTGCTGCCCTTTGCAGCGTGCCCAGGACGCAGCCGTCAGACAACGGTTGCGCCACATCTCGTTAAGCCAGAGCGATTAACCCAGCGCCTTGGCAATCAATTCTTTTTGCTGCTGATCGTGTACCGAGGAATAACCCACGGCCGGTGCCGCCGACGCCGGACGACCAGCGAAGCTCAGCACAAAACCGCTCGGCAAGCATTCCTTGAAGTGATGCTTGCTGTTGTACCAAGCGCCTTGGTTCTTCGGCTCTTCCTGACACCACGCGTACTCGCGCACGTGCTGGTAAGGCTCCAGCGCTTTCTTCAAGCTGGCGGTCGGGAACGGATACAGCTGCTCGATGCGGATGATCGCGACATCGTTGCGGTTCTGGGCGCGGCGGGTTTCGAGCAGATCGTAATAGACCTTGCCCGAGCACAGCACGACGCGCTTGACCTGTTTCGGATCGAGCTGGTCGATTTCACCGATCACGGTCTTGAACTTGCCGCTCGCCAGCTCTTCCAGCGACGACGTCGCCAGGCGATGACGCAGCAGCGATTTCGGCGACATGACGATGAGCGGACGACGCAGCGGCCGAATCATCTGCCGGCGCAGCATGTGGAAGACTTGCGCCGGCGTGGTCGGCACCACCACCTGCATGTTCTGCTCGGCGCAGAGTTGCAGGAAACGCTCCAGACGTGCCGACGAGTGTTCCGGGCCCTGGCCTTCGTAACCATGCGGCAACAGCAAGGTCAGACCGCACAGCCGGCCCCACTTTTGTTCACCGCTGGAAATGAACTGGTCGATCACCACTTGCGCGCCGTTGGCGAAGTCGCCGAACTGCGCTTCCCAGATCACCAGCGA
>CAMLKQ010000102.1 GCA_946480585.1 uncultured Kangiella sp. | reverse complement strand
CGTACTCGGCCGCGCCTTTGTAAAACTGATCGCGGGTGCGACCGTGAACGGTCACGGCCGCGACACCGGCGTTTTGTGCAATCAGCGCCAGCTCGACCGCGTTGCGCACGTCAGCACACGGGCCGGCGCGCATTTTCACCGTCACCGGCACCGGATTCGGCAACGCCTGCACCGCCTCAACCGTGGCGACGATGATGGCCTGCGCGGTCGGCAGATCCGCCATCAACGCCGAGCCAGCGTACTTGTTGAATACCTTCTTTGCCGGGCAGCCCATGTTGATGTCGATGAGCTGGGCGCCGCGCTCGACATTGAACCGCGCCGCTTCCGCCAGCCAGTCCGGCTCGGCGCCGGCGATCTGGACGGCCCGGATGCCCGACTCGCCGCTGTGATCCATCCGGCGCAGCGACTTCTCGGTGTCGCGCAGCTGCGGGTTGGCCGACATCATTTCCGATACCGCCTGACCGGCGCCGAGCTCCCGGCACAGTTGCCGGAACGGCCGGTCCGTCACGCCTGCCATGGGCGCCAGCCAAAGCCGGTTGGGCAGGGTGTAGGGGCCGAGTTGCATCGGGGAGGGGACAGCCGATTGCGGAAAAGGGCGCGCATTATAGCGGCTGTTGGTTGAAAAATAAGCAGTTGACAAGGGTCTTTTTCACCGTCTCAGGACGGTTTTTTTGACCCTTGCAACCGGGTCTGCCGGCGCTGCTGGTCGGACACTGCAAATGGCCGGCCGGGCGCCTGCCGACGGCCGCTTATTGCGGCGGCAGGAAGTTGAATTCGTAGCCGGTGATATTGCCGTCCGGCGCTTTGACGCTGAACGCGATGTGCACCGGCACGCCGATTGGCATCTCGGCGCTGTCTGGTTGCTCACGCAGATATTCGCTCGGCTTGAACCGGCGTTCTGCGACCAGCTCGCCCTCGATGTTGGTGAAGCGCAGGTTGATGTCGGGGTAGGGCTGGGCAAACGCCGCCTTGTTGGCGATCAGCAGATCGATTTGCAGCTTGCGCGGATCGTCGCGATCTTTCAGCACGCTGCGTTGCTGCAATTCGATTTTGCGCAAATCCGTGCGCGGCGGCAGATTGCAGTCGAGGTAAGCGCAGAGTTGTTCCACCCACGGACCCCATTGCGGATCTTCGCGCAGCGCGGCGCGTTGCGGCCACAACAGCTGTGTCACTAGGACCGACAGCAACGCCAACGCGGCGACCGTGCCGAGCAGGCCGCGCCACGGAAACCGGCGCTTTGGCACGGCATAGAGTTCGCTTTCGTAATCGTGCGGTGGTTCGGTGGCGGTCAGCGTCCAGTCGCCACCGTCGTCGGCATCGGCCGGTGCGTAAATGCGGTCAGCCGGGTCGGCGGTAAAGGCGTTCTGGTCAAACGGCTCCGGCTCGGTCTTGGCGGAACGACTCATGCGTTTCGCGCGTGCCTCACCCGAATCGCCCGCCTGAATGGCGACCGGCGGCTGTTCCCAATCACTGCTGATCTCGCCCAAATCCGGATCGCCGGCTTGGGTGCGTGGCTTGCCGGCCGGACGCTCCGTCGCCGCAATGGCGGGCGTCGCGGCGGTGGCTACCGCGCTGGTTTTACGCACCGGGATCAGCTGATCATCTTCGGCGGCCAGCTTGACCGTATCGCTCTGATCGGGCTGCCAGTCACCGAACACCACCGGTTCGGCAGCGGCCGCTTCGACCGCATCCAGATGCCACTCGAATTCGTCTTCGCTATTGCTGGCCGCGGCCGGTTCGCTGTCAGCCGCTGGTGGCGCCGAAGTGTCTGAAACAGTCGATGCCTCTGATGCAAACCGATCGATTTCAGGCGTCGGTTCGTCCGAGGTTTTCAAGGCTGACCATTCGTCGCGCTCGGCCACAACCGGCGTTTTCTCGACGTGTGTCGTTTCCCGTGCGGACGGCATGGTGTTATCGACGAGCCAAGCGTCCTCGGTCCGTTCCGCTTTGTCGGGCTCGCTAACGCGCTGCTTATCGGCGGCCAAGCTGTCGGCACGCGGCTTGTCTTCCTGCAGCGGTTCTTCGCGTAGCCAATCCAGGCCGTCGCTGGGCTCGGTTTCGGGTTGCACGGGCTGGATTGGTGCGGCGCTGCTGCGGGCATTGGCCAGTGCGTCGAGCTCGGCATCAAGCAAACCATTGTCATCGTCGAACACCGGCTCGGTGCGCGCTTTCGGTTTCAGGCTGGCCCAGTCGGCCGGCAATTCCAGCGCAAGCTCGACGTCATCGGCCGGCAGCGTCGGCTCAGTTGGCTCCGGTGAGTCGTCATGCCAATCCGGTTCGCGTGTAGGTTCGTGTGCAAACGACTCATTCGCTTGTGCGGTCTTCAGCTCTGCCGATGGTCTGGTCATCAACGCCGGTGACAAGCCTGAAGCGTCGTCGATATGCGCTTTGGCGATAGGCGATTTGTCTTGTGTGCCGTGCTCGGCTTCATCGAGATCGCGCGGCAGGCTGTCGATGACACCGAAATCGGCTTCATCGGTCGCCGGTTCATTGTCAGTAGTTGCCAGCGGCACCACGGCAGATGCCGGTGGCGCTGATGTGACGGTTTCGGTTTCGTGATCAGCGACCTGATCATCATGCCCGGTGTCGGCGGTCGGGTCGTGGCTCGTCTCGACAGGTGGTGCGCTCAGCGGACCGACTTCGGTCAGCGCGGCGCTCAGCAAGGAAAAGTCCGGCGCATCCGGCTGACCGACCGGGGTCGGCGCTGCTGCCGGCGTCGCTACGGCGGCGGGGGCAGGAGTTGCTGTGGCGGCAGGTTCGCGGGCCGGCACCGGCGCCGCCGGCGGTGGCGCGAAAAAGCTGTCGAAGTTGAGTTCGGGCGCAGTCGGCGTCGCTGTTTTGGCGGGTGCCGGACTGGCTGTTGGCGTGACCGCAGCTGGACGCGTGCTGGCTGGGCGCGTTGCGGGCGTGGCCGGCATCTCGGCGGGGGTCGGTCGCGCCGCGACGCTGGCGGGCGGGTTGGCCGCTGACGCGGTCTTCGGCCGCACCAGTGAATTGCGGGCTGGGAAAACACGCAGACAGGCGCCGCAGCGAACCCGGCCGCCGGCGGCGTCGAGCTGCTCGGAGGCGAGCCGGAAAACGGTTTGGCAGTGCGGGCAGCGAGTGTACAGGTCCATTGCGCTCAGGCAGGTTCGTTATTGCGCACGCCGTCCAGACGGATCCAGTCTTCGTGCTGCGTGCTGACAAGGTTATCAAACCAGCGTCCGTAACGCTGCTGTAACTCTGCACCCTGTTCGGCCAGCAGACCGGACAACACCAGCTTGCCGCCGGCCGGCAGCCAGCGGGCAAACGCCGGCGCCAATTGCCGTAACGGCTCAGCCAGAATGTTGGCGACGATCACATCGCAGCGAAAATCATCGGCCAGCGGCGGCAGGGCCACCGTCAACAAATCCGGATCGATCGCATTGCGGGCGGCATTTTCGCGCGTTGCCAGCAATGCCTGCGGATCATTGTCGATGGCAGTCAGCCGACCGGCGCCAAGTTTGCCGGCGGCGATAGCCAGAATGCCGGAGCCGCAGCCGTAATCGAGTACATGCTTGCCATCAAGATCGGTACCATCCAGCCATTGCAGACAGAGCCGGGTTGTCGGGTGGCTACCTGTGCCAAAGGCCAGACCCGGGTCGAGCAGCAGCGGCACGGTCGCCTCGGCCGGCACCGGATGCCAGCTCGGACAGACCCACAGCCGTTTACCGAACGCTTCCGGCTTGAACCGGTCCATCCAGGCCCGGACCCAGTCCTGGTCTGCCACTGGCTGAAAGCGGGCGTGGCCGCTGGCCGGCCAGATCGGGCTGTTCTGCAGGCTGGCCAGCGTCGCCTCGGTGTCGATGTCGTCGTCAAACAACGCAGTCAGGACAATCTGCTGCCAGAGCGGCGTTTCGCCCGGGCCGGGTTCGAGGATCGGATGATCCTCGGCATCTTCGTAGGTCACCGCGAGCGCGCCATGGTCGAGCAGCAACTCGTCGAGCGCATCGGCGACGTCTTTTTCAATCTGCAGTTTCAGTTCGACGAAGGCCATTGCTCTCTCCTGCGCGGGTTCCGGGGCCGCGAAAAGCGCGCCACCCTACCGGGAGTTGCCATTGTGCGCAATCGTGACCCCGTACACAAAGCTACAGAACGATACGCAAATGCGATTGAATGGCGCGGAGCGGATCGCTGTAATGAGCCCCGACAGCCAGTCTCACTCTTGCATGGTGTCGGCCAGCGGAGGGTCGCGCTCGGGAAAGCATTATTGAGACTGGCTGTCCCTGACTCCTTGAGTCAGGCTGTGTGCAGCTCTCCACTCGCTCGCAAGGCGGGTGTTCAAAATACCTCGCAGTCTGCAGGGGGCAAATCGCTAGCGTGATTTGCCCTTTTTCTTTGCCGTGTCAATAAATAAGCGCCGGCATTTACCGACGCGTATTCCTGCTGGGTTAACGACAGATCCCGTCCAGTTGTTCGATGCTCAACGAACTGTCGGTGCACTGGGCGTAGATGCCGCTGCCGGCTTCTTCATGGGCGCCCGCAATGCGTACGTAGTGATAATCACCAGTGGCCGGATCAATTGCATTCAACGCGGCAATCATCGCTGAGTCTGAGAACTCGATGGCAACGATGCCGAGTTCCTGCAGTTCGGATTCCGTCATGTTCAGCTGCGCCAGCTCGACCGCTTGGGTCGGGTTGTTCTGGTAAGCGTAGATAAAGGCTGCCGAGACGATCTTCATGCCGGTCAGGGCATTGGCCAGTGCTGCTTCATTTTCCGCGCTGTCCAGGCCTGAATTCGCAGTATCGTCAGCGCTGTTATAAGCGCTCGCTTCATCAACGGTGCCGTAGTCACCCACATTCGTTTCCGAACCGGCGTCATCTTGATAGGCAGTTTCTTGCGCCGCCATGTCGGCTTGCATCGCTGCCATCGCCGCACGCTGCTGGTAATCCTTGTACGCAGGGATCGCGACTGCCGCCAAAATGCCGATGATGGCGATGATCACCAGTGGACCGGCCGCACCCATGCCGGTGCGTGGCACGAACAGCGCAAACAGATATGCAAACGCGTTGCGGTTGGGCACGTCACCATCGCTGCCTTTGCTGGCGCCAACCAAGCGTACGGCGCGCTTCGACAGCCACGGATAATCGCTGCACAGTTCGTGGAAGCTCATCCAGAAACCGCTGGTTTCATCAACCTGACGGTTGTAAGCCGTGAACTTCACATCGGCCCATTTGCGTTCACCGGCGGCAAGTACGGCCATGGCGAAGCAAGCGTCTTCGGTGTTGTCGGCGCAGGCCAGACCGTGCCGATCGCAGGTGTATTCACGGGCGCGGGAATAGGCGGCGCCAAGCAGCGGCAGCCACAATACCGGGAACAGCAGCGGCGCCCAGGTCAGGTGTTTGCGGCTCAGGTGACCGAGTTCATGACCGATGTAGAACTTGACCAGACTCGGTTTGCGCTCGAGTGCGTCGACCGTGTTGGAAAACAACACGACATATTCGGTGCGCAGGAATTTGGTCGCCAGCGCGTTCAGCATGCCTTCGCCGTTCATCAGGAACAGCCGCGGCCGCTTGTCGACGCCAAGCGTGTTGCAGCACTGATCAAAATGCTGATACAGGTCCGGGAACTGATCCGGGGTGATTTCGACGCCATTGCCCTTGATCCAGGCAATGAATCCGGACTGGACGAACAGGTAAAACAGCCAGCCGATCAGCACATATATCAGCACCAGGCCCATGGTGAAATACAGCAAGGCAACCCAGATCAACGCGGCCAGCACGGCCGCAATGGCGAACAGCGTTTTCTCGTTGGAATAAACCCGGTCCTGCACGATAAGACTCCCCCTTCACGACAGCCCCCTGCCGTCGAGCGGGCACCAGCCTACTGGTCCGGCCGGGTTCTGGCAATTGGCTGCACGGATCGGTGCCGGAAACTTTGTCAGTGGGCGATCGGGTTCCCATCAGCGCAGGCAGAAGCAAAAAAGGGCCGGTCATGAGCCGGCCCTTTTTTCGCTACTGCTGTGGTTCAGATCACGCCGCGGCGTTCCTGATCTTTTTCAATCGAACGGAACAGCGCGCCGAAGTTGCCTTCGCCGAAGCCGAGTTCGTTTTTGCGCTGGATGATCTCGATGAAGATCGGGCCGATCAGGTTGCGGGTGAAAATCTGCAACAGGTAGCCGTGCTCGCCGCCGTCAACCAGCACCTGATGGTTGCGGATGCGCTGGTGATCTTCGATGACGTTCGGCACCCGGTCGAACACTTCGGCGTAGTACTCATCGTCGATGTCCAGCGTCTCGATGCTCGTGCCGACCATCTTGTCGAGCGAGTCGAGAATGTCGTAGGTGCCGAAGGCGAGGTGCTGCACGCCCGGGCCATCGTATTCGCGCAGGTATTCGGCGATCTGATCCTTGTCGTTCTTGTTTTCGTTGATCGGAATGCAGAAGCTGCCGTCCGGCGAGCGCAGTGCGTACGAGGTCAAACCGGTCTTGACGCCGTTGATGTCGAAGTAGCGCACTTCATAGAAGCCGAACACGTTCTTGTAGAAATTCGACCACTGTTCCATCGTGCCTTTGTGCACGTTGTTGGTCAGGTGATCGACGAACTGGAAGCCTTTGTCGGCCTGCACCAGCGGTTGATCGAGCGCGACAAATTCGCTGTCGTAAATGCTGCCTTTGTCGCCAAACGTGTCGATGAAATAGATCAGGCTGTCGCCGATGCCATAAATGGCCGGGTAGGGCAGATCCTTGGCGCTGTCGTTGGCGCTGCGGGCGCCGCGACGCACCGCTTCGTCGTGAGCGAACTGGGCGTCATCGACACGCCAGCCCATCGAGCAGATGGCTGGGCCGTGCTTTTTGGCAAAGCCGGCCGAGAAGCCGCTCTTCTCGTGGTTGATCAGGAAGTGAATGTCGTTCTGGCGGTAGTAGACGATGTCTTTGGCTTTGTGTTTTTTCAGTTTCGAGAAGCCGAATTCCCAGAACAGTTTGTCGAGGTTGGTGCTGCTGCCATCGGGCGCGCAGAACTCGGTGAATTCGATACCGCGCAGGTTCAACGGGTTGGTGACAGTTGCCGGGACGGCGGTGACCGGGGTGGAGCTCACGGGATTTTCCTCTGACCGGGGAGGGCCGCGACGGGCGGCCTTTCGCAGGTCGCCAGACTAGGCAGGCAAAGTCCTCAAAAAAAGAATAATATTTGGGCCATCTTCATCCAATAAATCGATGGCCGGTCGGAGCCCAGCAGGGCCCCGATGCCAGTGCCGAGGAAGCCTTGATGAGTCTGGACCTGGAATCGCTGAAGGTGCTCGACACCGTGGTGCGCGAGGGCGGCTTTGCCAAGGCGGCCGAGCGCCTGCACAAGGCCCAGTCGGCCGTCAGCTACCACGTCCGCAAGCTGGAACAATCCCTCGGGCTGGCGCTGCTGACCCGCGACGGCTACCGGGCCAAGCTGACCCCGGCTGGCGAGGCGGTGCTGAGTGAGGGCCGCCGTTTGCTGGTGCAGGCGAGTCAGGTCGAGGCGCTGGCGCGTGAGTTCGCTCAAGGCTGGGAGCCCAAACTCACCGTCATCATCGACGGCATTCTCGATCTGGAGCCGATTCTGGCTGCGCTGAAACAGCTAGCCGATGCCCACATTCCGACCCGCATTCAGGTCAAGGTCGAATACCTGTACGGCGTGCAGTACCGGTTCG
>CAMLKQ010000101.1 GCA_946480585.1 uncultured Kangiella sp. | reverse complement strand
CAGATCACCATGCTGCTGATCCTGATGCTGACCTCGAAAGGCATGGCCGGTGTGCCGCGCGCCTCGCTGGTGGTGATCGCCGCGACGCTGTCGCAGTTCAATATTCCGGAAGCCGGTCTGTTGCTGATTCTTGGCGTCGATCACTTCCTCGATATGGCGCGCTCCGCCACCAACGTCGTTGGCAACTCGGTGGCGACGGCGGTGGTCGCGAAGTGGGAAGGCGAACTGACCGAAGGCACGCCGGACAACGCGGACAAGGCCTGAGCATGAAACCGGAAGAGTTGGTCACGCTGCGTCATGAACAACGGGCGATGCTGGCCAATCTCGACGAGATTGAGCAGGCCTATCTGAGCCGGCCGGAATCGGTTGCAGCCGATCCGGAACTGGAACAGTGGCTTGCCGACAGTCGGCAGGCCATTGCCGATCAGCAGGACTGGCTGGCACAAGTGCAACAGGATTTGCACGAACGTCAGGCCGTCAAACGCAAGGCGCAGTTTGGCATCGTGGTGCTCGCCATTCTGCTGGTTGGTATCATCGCGTTCTCCTGAGCGGGCTTTCGCTCAAAGTGGCGAGTGTCGGTGGTTTGCCAACAGGTTCGGCCAACCGACGCTTCGAGTGAGTTCAGTGCGCATGTTCATCGCCCATACGAGATTGCAAACATGGCAGTAACGCTGGACGGCAAACTGGTGGTTGCGGTGTCTTCGCGCGCCCTGTTTGATTTCGAGGAAGAAAACCGCCTGTTCGAATCGAGCGATGACCGCGCCTACATGCAATTGCAGCTCGACCGACTGGAGCAACCGGCGCGTGCGGGCGTCGCGTTTCCGCTGGTGCAAAAACTGCTCGCATTCAATCGCAACGGCCAGCACCGGGTCGAGGTGGTGATCCTGTCGCGCAACGATCCGGTGTCCGGCTTGCGGGTGTTCCGCTCGGCGACCAATGCCGGGCTCGAATTGCAACGCGGCGTGTTCACCCGCGGCGCACCACCCTACCGTTATCTGAACGCGCTGCACGCCAACCTTTTTCTGTCGGTCAACGAAGACGATGTCCGAGCCGCGCTCGCCACCGGCTTTCCAGCGGCACGGGTTTATCCGCAATCGATCAAGGCGGCCGAACAGTACCCAGACGAAATCCGCATCGCCTTCGACGGTGATGCCGTGTTGTTCTCGGACGAAGCCGAGCGGGTGTTCCAGCGCGACGGCCTGCCCGAATTCCAGCGCCACGAGCACGATCACAAAGCCCGGCCGCTGCCACCGGGGCCGTTCCAGCCGCTGCTGAAAGCGCTGCACGAGTTGCAGCAGTCCGGCCACGGCGCGCCGATGCGCATCCGCACCGCACTGGTCACCGCCCGCAGCGCGCCGGCCCATGAACGCGCCATCCGGACGCTGATGGACTGGAACATCGTGGTCGACGAGGCGATGTTCCTCGGTGGTCTCGATAAGGCGGCCTTTCTGCGCGAGTTCGCCCCGGACTTTTTCTTCGACGACCAGACCCGGCACTGCGATTCGGCTGCCTCGGTGGTGCCAACCGGCCATGTCAGCGCCGGCATAACCAACGGTGGCTGAAGCCCGGCTGCGAGGCTTGTGCCAGCGCCAATTTCAGGCCACTAGATATGGTGTTGCTGGCGCGAGCGTACGATGCATAAGCGCTTGAACTATCGGCGTTTCTTTCGTGAATAGCACATTGTAAAAGCCGGTAGCGGCCCTTATAATGCCGCGCGTCGCCGGCAGGCCAGATGAGATTCATTCTCATTTTGACCGCCAAACTCCCATAACTCCTATTTCCAAAGCGAGATCCGGCTCATGACGCAGCATCCGGTGGAGCGCGGTCGTGCGTTCGTAACCCGGGTGCACGGCCTGATGGCCCTGCTGGCCGTGGTGTTGGCCGCTGCCATCGCCATTTTAGTTGGGGTTCCCGAAGCCCTTGCCACCCTGACCGGTGGTGCCGCGGTCGTGATACCGCAGAATTTTGTTGCTCGTCGGCTGCTGCAGCCGGTGGGTGCACGCAATGCCGATCGGTTTGTGTTGCGGCTGTGGATGTTCCAAGCCGTCAAATGGGGTGCCAGTGCGTTGCTGCTTGCGGCGGCGATTGGTTACTTCAAAGCCCACGCCGGTTATGTGTTGACTGGATTTATCGTCATCTTCCAAGGGTTGTGGATCGTTCCTTTGATCCTCGCCCGAACAGGTAAGTCATGAGCGCAGAGATGAGCGAGCAAGCGACCGAAAAAGGCCAAACGGCTGCTGAGTACATCAGTCACCACCTGCATCACCTGCAAAGCGCCCATCAGGAAGCGCAGGTCGATTTCTCGGTGTTCAACCTCGACACCATTTTCTGGGCCTGGGTTGCCGGCGTGCTGGCGCTGTTCGTGCTCTGGAAAGCCACCCGCAAAGCGACCACCGGCGTGCCGGGCCGCCTGCAGTGCGCCATTGAAATGCTGGTCGAGATGGTCGACGACCAGTCCAAGTCGATCGTCCATGGCGATCGCTCTTTCATCGCCCCGCTGGCGTTGACTATTTTCATGTGGATCATCTTCATGAACTCGCTCGACCTGATCCCGGTCGACTGGTTCCCGTCCCTGGCGCACGCCATGGGTTTCGAATACATGCGCGTCGTGCCGACCGCTGACATCAATGCCACCTTGGGCATGTCGTTCGCGGTGCTGCTGCTGTCGCTCTACTACGGCATCAAGATCAAGGGTATCGGCGGCTTCACCCACGAACTTGTCGCGGCGCCGTTCGGTGGTGCTTGGTATCTCGCCCCGATCAACTTCGCCATGCAGCTGATCGAATACGCTGCCAAGACCCTCAGCCTGGGCCTGCGGTTGTACGGCAACATGTACGCCGGCGAACTGCTGTTCATGCTGATCGCCCTGCTCGGCGCGCTGGCCTTCCCGTGGGAAAGCACCGCCGGTCTGTTCGGCTTCATCGGCAGCTTCATTGCCCAACTAGCCTGGGCGATCTTCCACATCCTGATCGTCGTGCTGCAGGCTTACATTTTCATGATGTTGACCCTGGTGTATCTGGGTCAGGCGCATGACGCCCACTAAGCGCTGACAAAAGCAGCGCGGGCAATAACGGTTTTAGGTAGTACCTGTTTAGTTCTGTAGTTTGGTTTGTTTTAACTCAACACCTTAGCGAGGAAACACAAATGGATATCGGTCTGCTGGCTCTGGCATGCGGCATCATCATCGGTCTGGGCGCCATCGGTGCTTGTATCGGTATCGCCCTGATGGGCTCGAAGTTCCTGGAAAGCTCGGCTCGCCAGCCGGAGCTGATGGGTCAGCTGCAAACCAAAATGTTCCTGCTGGCTGGTCTGATTGACGCCCCGTTCATTATCGGTGTCGGTCTGGCCCTGTACTTCGTCGGCAACCCGTTCGGCGGCTAATACGCGCCCTCCCGGGCATTTGAAGCTCGACAACTGCTGAGGAAGCATCAACCGTGAATCTGAATGCAACCCTGCTAGTGCAGACATTCACGTTCCTGGTGTTCGCGTGGTTCACGATGAAGTTCGTGTGGCCGCCGATCATGAAAGCGATCGACGAGCGTCGGCAGAAGATTGCCGACGGCCTCGCCGCCGCGGAACGTGGCAAGCACGACATCGAGATTGCCCAGAAGGAAGCGACCAAGATCATTCGCGACGCGCGTGAACAGGCTGCCGAGATCGTCGAAAAGGCGAATCGCAAGCACGCTGAAATCGTTGACGCCGCCGCCGGTGACGCCCGCAAAGAAGCTGAGCGCATCATCACCAGCGCGAAAGCCGATGTGGATCAACAAGTCCAGCAGGCGAAAGAAGCCCTGCGCGGTCAGGTTGCTGCATTGGCGGTCGCTGGTGCCGAGAAGATTCTCGTGCGCTCGATCGATGCCAAGGCGCATGCCGATCTGGTGAACCAGCTGGCGCAAGAACTGTAATGTCGTCCTCTGACCGCTTCGCAGTGAGGCGGTCGGAACTGATGCTGTATTTATTGAGACCTGCACACCGTCATGAGCGAATTGACCACTGTTGCGCGTCCTTACGCCAAAGCCGCTTTCGAGCACGCACTCAGCGTGAAAGCGCTCGGGCCGTGGGCTGAATTTCTGCAGTTTGCAGCGCTTGCCGTTGCTGACAAGGAAATGCACGCCCTGCTCGACAATCCGCGCGTGCCCAAGGAGACCCGTCTCGCGGCGCTCCTCGCCGTCTGCGAAGGCAGACTCCCTGACGGCGGCAAGGCGTTTATCGAACTGCTTTCGGACAACGATCGTCTGAATGCACTGTCGGAAATCTGCGTGCTGTTCCTGGTGGAAAAAGCACGTCATGAGAAAACGGCAGAAGTGGTCATTACCTCGGCGGCTGTGCTCGCCGATGCCGAGCGCAAGGCGTTGACCGATGCGCTGGCGAAAAAATGGAACAAGACCGTCGTCGCGTCCTACGCCGTCGATGCTGCGCTGATTGGTGGCGTGGTGATTCGTGGCAATGACGTCGTGATCGATGGTTCTGTTCGCGGCAAATTGAATCGTCTGGCCGAGACCCTGCGGGCCTAATCAGGAAACCGAAGCATGAGCATGCAACTCAATCCTTCAGAAGTTAGCGAGCTGATCAAGAGCCGCATTGCCCAGTTCAAGGTGCAATCGGAAGCCCGCAACGAAGGCACCGTAGTATCGGTGTCGGACGGTATCGTCCGTATCCACGGTCTCGCCGACGCGATGTACGGCGAAATGATCGAACTGCCGGGCAGCAAGTACGCCCTGGCTCTGAACCTTGAGCGTGACTCGGTTGGCGCCGTTATTCTCGGTGACTACAGCGGTGTCGCTGAAGGCCAGACCGCCAAGTGCACCGGCCGTATTCTGCAGGTGCCGGTTGGCGAAGCGCTGCTGGGCCGCGTTGTTGACGCGCTCGGCAACCCGATCGACGGCAAAGGCCCGATCGCCCAGGACCGCTACGAGCCGATCGAAAAGGTCGCGCCGGGCGTTATCTGGCGTAAGTCGGTCGACCAGCCGGTGCAAACCGGTTACAAGTCGATTGACGCGATGATCCCGATTGGCCGTGGCCAGCGCGAGCTGATCATCGGCGACCGTCAGACCGGTAAAACCGCGATGGCGATCGACGCGATCATCAACCAGAAAGGCACCGGCATTAAGTGCATTTACGTTGCGATCGGTCAGAAAGCCTCGACCATCGCCAACATCGTCCGCAAGCTCGAAGAGCACGGCGCGCTGGGTCACACCATCGTCGTTGCCGCCTCGGCTTCGGAATCCGCTTCGATGCAGTTCCTGGCACCGTTTGCCGGCTGCACCATGGGCGAATATTTCCGTGACAAGGGTCAGGATGCGCTGATCGTTTATGACGATCTGACCAAGCAAGCCTGGGCCTACCGTCAAATCTCGCTGCTGCTGAAGCGTCCGCCGGGCCGTGAAGCCTACCCGGGCGACGTGTTCTACCTGCACTCGCGTCTGCTTGAGCGTGCGGCTCGCGTCAGCGCCGAGTACGTCGAGAAAGAAACCAAGGGCGCCGTAAAAGGCCAGACCGGTTCGCTGACCGCACTGCCGATCATCGAAACCCAGGCTGGTGACGTTTCGGCGTTCGTTCCGACCAACGTGATCTCGATCACCGACGGCCAGATCTTCCTGGAAACCGACCTGTTCAACGCCGGCATCCGCCCGGCCGTGAACGCCGGTATCTCGGTGTCGCGCGTCGGTGGTGCGGCCCAGACCAAGATCATCAAGAAGCTCGGCGGCGGTATCCGTCTGGCGCTGGCCCAGTACCGTGAACTGGCAGCGTTCTCGCAGTTCGCCTCGGATCTGGACGAAGCCACCCGCGCTCAGCTCGAGCACGGTCAGCGCGTCACCGAACTGATGAAGCAGCTGCAGTACGCGCCGATGTCGGTTGCCGACATGGCCATCTCGCTGTTCGCCGCTGAATTCGGCTTCCTGAAGGATGTCGAACTGGCCAAGATCGGCAGCTTCGAGAAGAACCTGCTGGCGTTCATGAAGAGCGATTACAAAGCGCTGGTGGACGACATCAACGCCCGTTGCGACTACAACAAGGACATCGAGAAAGCGTTGTCCGAAGCCATTACCAAGTTCAAGCAAACCGCGACTTGGTAACCGGCAGCGCCAGCTGAATGCTGGCGCCGTTGTAGCGGCGGTGATCGGCCCCAAACCGTTCACCGCCACGCGATAAGCAAGATTCGGTAAGCCGTTCGTTAGAACAACAGCTTTCCTCGGAAAACGTACATGGCCAGCGCAAGAGAAATTCGCACCAAGATCGCCAGCGTGAAAAACACGCAGAAGATCACCAAAGCGATGGAAATGGTCGCCGCCTCGAAAATGCGCCGCGCGCAGGATCGCATGGCTGCTACCCGCCCGTACGCGCGCAAGATCCGCAAGGTGATCGGGCATCTGGTGCATGCGAATCTGGAATACCAGCATCCGTATGTGGTGCCGCGTGATGCCAAGCGCGTCGGCTACATCATTGTCTCCACCGATCGCGGTCTGTGCGGCGGTTTGAACGTCAACCTGTTCAAGCGCGCGTTGAGCGACATCAAGGCCTGGACCGACAAAGGTGTGGAAGTCGAGCTTTGCCTGATTGGTGCCAAAGCGACCCAGTTGTTCCGCCGCATCGGTGGCAACGTGGTCTCGCAAGTGTCGCAACTCGGCGACAAGCCGGCGCTGACCGATCTGATCGGCACGGTCAAAGTGATGCTGGACGGTTTTGATCAAGGCCGTCTGGACCGGGTGTTCCTGGTCAACAACACCTTCGTCAACACCATGACCCAGTCGCCGACCATCGAGCAACTGGTGCCGGTGCAGGCCAACGCTGACGATGCCAAGCCGGATCACAGCTGGGACTACATCTACGAGCCGGAAGCCAAGCCGCTGCTCGACATGTTGTTCAAGCGCTACATCGAGTCGCAGGTGTATCAGGGTCTGGTCGAGAACATCGCCTGTGAAATGGCGGCGCGGATGGTGGCGATGAAGGCCGCTACCGACAACGCCGGCAACCTGATTAGCGAATTGCAATTGATTTACAACAAAGCCCGTCAGGCGGCGATTACTCAGGAACTGTCTGAGATCGTCGGCGGCGCGGCCGCAGTGTGATCGGCTTGTTGAAAAGCCCGCGGGTTAAGAAAGTTTGAATTCAGAGGAAAGTAAGATGAGCCACGGTATCATCGTTCAAATCATCGGCGCCGTTATTGACGTCGAATTCCCGCGCGACGCCGTTCCGCAGGTGTATGACGCACTGCACGTCGAAAGCTCGGGCCTGACCCTGGAAGTGCAACAGCAAATGGGCGACGGCGTGGTCCGTACCATTGCGATGGGCTCGTCCGACGGTCTCAAGCGCGGCATCAAGGTCAGCAACACCGGCAAGCCGGTGTCGGTTCCGGTCGGCAAAGAAACCCTCGGCCGTATCATGGACGTGCTCGGCAATCCGATCGACGAAGCCGGTCCGATTGGCGAAAAGAGCCGTCTGCCGATTCACCGCAAAGCCCCGACCTATGCCGATCAATCGAGCGCCAACGAGCTGCTCGAAACCGGTATCAAGGTTATCGACCTGCTGTGCCCGTTTGCCAAGGGCGGCAAGGTCGGTCTGTTCGGCGGCGCCGGCGTCGGCAAGACCGTCAACATGATGGAATTGATCAACAACATCGCCAAAGAACACGCCGGTCTTTCGGTGTTCGCCGGTGTTGGTGAGCGTACCCGTGAAGGTAACGACTTCTACCACGAGATGAAGGACTCGGGCG
>CAMLKQ010000100.1 GCA_946480585.1 uncultured Kangiella sp. | reverse complement strand
CTAAGGCAGCAGGTTTTGCAGGGCATCGCGCCGGATCTGGTCCAGCTGTCCTGATTTGGCGAGCGCGGCCAGCCGCTGGCGCAGGGCCGCCACCAGGGCCGGATCGCTGCCGGGCGACGCGGCCAGCTGGAAGTCGGTATCCGGCAGCAGCGAGAACACAGGCTCCAGACTGTCCACAGCGATGCCGAACTGGTGGGCATGCCAGGCCAGCACACCAGGTTGTAGCGTGATCAGATCGAGCCGGCCGGCCTGCAACTTGCGCAAGTTTTGCAGCGGATCATCGACCACGTCGATCTGGCTCAGTGGCACCCCGATTTTCACCAGCTGGCGGTAACCGGCACTGTCGCGGCGGGTGCCGATGCGCAAGCTTTGCAATGCGTCCGGCTGCTTGACCAACAGCTGCCGGCTGCGCAGCGCGTACAGCGAAATCGGTTCGCGGAACAGGCTGCCGAGCCAGATGAACTGTTCGCGCCGTTCCGGCAACTGCATGACGCTGGCAATGACGAGATTCGGCGTGGTGCGTGCCATCAACACGATCCGTCGCCACGGCATCGCTTCGATGCTGACTGGGGGCTCTTGATCGGTGAGCAATGCGGCGATGATGCGCACCGACACGCCATCGGCCTGTTCATTGGTCGCGCGGAAACTGAATGGCGGATGATTGTCATCGACCACGATCTGAAACGCTGGCAACGGCGCGCTTGCAGCCCACACCGGAATCGTCGCCGTGACCCACAGCGACAGCAGCGCGCAAAGCGCTGCGGTCAGTTGCTGGCTGAGCTTGCTCATGGTGTTGGGCCCGGTGCGGCGCAGATGCGGTTGCGGCCCTGGTGTTTGGCGTCATATAGCGCGCGGTCTGCGGCATCGATGAGCGCGGCGGCGTTGCGGCCATGACCGGGGTAACTGGCGACGCCAGCTGACAGCGTTGCGCGCAGATGCAAACTGCCGAACGGCACCTGCAATTGTTCGAATGCGCGCCGCCATTGATCGGCCCGCTCGATGGCGGTGGCGGTGTTGGCATGTGGCAACACAAACAGGAATTCCTCACCGCCGTAGCGACAGGGAATGTCGCTGGCGCGTGCCTGCTCTTTCAGCAGCTGCGCCAGTTTGCGCAGCACTTCATCGCCGGCCGGATGGCCGTAGGTGTCGTTGAGTTTCTTGAAGTGATCGATGTCGGCCAGCACCACACTGACCGGGTAACCTTCGCGCAAGGCGCGCGCCAGTTCACGCTCCAGCGATTCTTCCAGATAGCGCCGGTTGAACAGGCCGGTGAGCGGGTCGCGGATGGCCTGTTCGCGCAGCAGGCCATGCAATTCCTCGACTTTAGCGAGCTGCTGCTGCAGGTGATCGTTGGTCAGCCGCAGCGCGGTTTCCATTTGCTTGCGTTCGCTGATTTTGCGCGAGATGCCGCAGATGTAACGGACGTTGCCGTCGTCATCGAGCAGCGGTGATAGCACGGTGTCGAAGTCCTGCGTGTTCTGATCGCGGTCGGTCGCGGTTTCTTCGTAATGGCTGACTGTGCGGGTCTCGACCACGGTCTGGTAACGCTGACGAATGCGCGTCAACAGTTCCGGTTCGGTCAGCAAATCGCTCAGTTCCTGATTCAGCATTTGTTCCTTGCTGGCGCCAAAGAAGCTCGCCATGGCGGTGTTGGTGGCGACCAGCCGGAACCGGTTGTCCGGTTCGACCCGCAGCAGGAATACGTGATCGGTCATCGCGTCGTAGAACTGCTGCAGCACCTTGCGCTGCTCACGCAATTCCAGCTCGACGTACTTGCGGCTGCTGACGTTGACCGCGGCGACAAATATCGCCGCCTTGGCTTCGAACTCGGTCAACCGGGCCGAGACCGACATCCAGACTTTGTCGCCGTGCGGGGTCTGCAAGGCGAGCTCCAGATCGTCGAGCTTGCCGTCGCGCTTGAGTGTCGCGATGAACAGTTCGCGATCCTCCGGGTTCTGGTAATACATCGGCGCCGGAGTGCCGATCACTTCGTCGGCATGCGGGACATCGAATTCGGCGACCGCGCGCTGGTTCAGGTAGAGCACCCGGTTGTCAGCCAGCGAGGTGATGACAATGGCGCAGGGCGCGCTTTCCAGCAGCAGCCGGTATTTGGCTTCTGACGAGCGCAGCGCCGCCTCACCGGCCAGCCGGGTCCGGTGCAGCCGCCAGAGCCACAGGCTCAGGGCCGCGAGTGCAATGAGGGCGATCAGGTAGCCAACCACAGCCATGCTCACCAGGACGGCCCCTCCCGGGCCTGTCTGCCTAGTCTGGCAGGCCCGCTGCCAAACGCCAGTCGCCGATCCTATGAAAGGAGCGACTTTGGTGTTGCGATCGACCCGGCAGAATCGCCGTTGTGCTACCCTTTGCGCCCTTCAATTCCGTCGCGCCATGGCGGTGGCGGCGGGTCCAGTCGAAAGTCCGTTGCAAGGGTCGTGTCCATGAAAGCTCCAGTCCGTGTTGCTGTTACCGGTGCCGCCGGTCAAATCTGCTATTCCCTGCTGTTCCGCGTCGCCAACGGCGAAATGTTCGGCAAAGACCAGCCAGTCATCCTGCAACTGCTGGAAATCACCCCGGCGCTGAAAGTGCTGGAAGCGGTGGCGATGGAACTGAATGACTGCGCCTTCCCGCTGCTGCACGGCATCGTCCCGACCGATAACCCGGAAGTGGCCTTCAAGGACGCCGATTACGCCCTGCTGGTTGGCGCCAAGCCGCGTGGTCCGGGCATGGAGCGCAGCGATCTGCTGAAAGACAACGGCAAGATTTTCAGCGCGCTCGGCAAAGTGGTCGACAAGGTCGCCAGCAAGAACATCAAGATCGTCGTGGTCGGCAACCCGGCCAACACCAACGCCTACATCCTCTCCAAGAACGCACCGTCGATTAATCCGCGCAACATCACCGCGCTGACCCGCCTCGACCACAACCGTGGCATGCACCAGCTGGCCGAAAAGGTCGGCGGCAAAGTGGCCGACATCAAGAAAATGCTGATCTGGGGCAACCACTCGACCACCCAGGTGCCGGACATCACTTACGCCACCATCAATGGCAAGGCCGCACCGACCGTGGTCAATGACGAGGCCTGGACCCGCGATACTTTCATTCCGACCGTCGCCAAGCGCGGCGCCGCTGTGATTGCCGCCCGTGGCGCCTCGTCGGCAGCCTCGGCCGCCAACGCCGTGGTCGACCACATGCGTGACTGGGTACTCGGTACGGCCGAGGGTGACTGGACCTCGATGGCGGTTGCCAGCGACGGCAGCTACGGCATCGAGAAGGGCCTCATCTACTCCTACCCGGTCACCTGCAAGAACGGCGAGTGGACCATCATCCCGAACCTGCAGGTGAATGACTTCATCAAAGGCAAGATGAAAGAGTCGGAGAAAGAACTGCAGGAAGAGCGCGATACCTGCAAAGAGTTGATGTAATCGTCAACGGCATTTCGCCTCCGCCGGTCATTTGCACCGGCCACACGCAAACGGGACCTTCGGGTCCCGTTTGCGTTGGTGGCTGATTTGCCAATTTGTGTGCTCCGCCAGAGGCAATAACGTGAAGCGGCGACGCGTGAAATTGACCCCATATCAGCGTGCATCCAGCCATGCATGACTGGCCCGAAATTGCTGACCGGATAAACCGAAACGGATAAAACGCAAGACCACCATCGGGAACTTCACTCCATCCACTTGCAGTTCGACAAGTTCCGCCAGTGCATGGCGACCGCGGTGCAACTTTCCAGAACTCATGTACAAGTGAACTGCATTGGTTGTCGATTAACTGACGGCAAGTCAGATAATCAATGCATGAAGTGTGGTGATCTGTGGCTCCCGATTTACTCGCGCCATCGTCAGAGATCATCGGCGTACAACGCCAGAAAATGCCGTCAAAAAACTACATTCTGATACACGGCGTAAAGCAGATTTTACACTCCGCGACAAACTTACACTTTTGCTTGACGGTTAAATTTTGAGCGCCTAGATTGCGCGCCTTTGCCGGAGCCTACCTCCGGCTTTCGTCGATGTTGACGCTTGTTTAATCATCCAGTCGCAGGAGTAGTTATGCTGTTTGCCGAGATGCGCCGCCAGCCGGTTGCGCACGCCGTTCTTGCTTTGCTCGCCATTTCTCCCGCTGTTGTTGTCGCTGACGAAGCCGCCGAAGATCGCATTGTTGTCACCGGCACCCATATCAAGCGTATCGATCAGGAAACGTCCTCGCCGGTCGTTGTTATCGACCGTACCGCCATCGAAGGCTCGGGCGCGGTCACGCTGCACGAACTGCTGCAACTGTCGCCGTACAACGGCGCCGGCAGCTTCAATGAATCGTTTACTTCCGGTTTCACGCCGGGCGCGGCCGCATTTGATTTGCGCAGTCTTGGTGCCGAACGCACCTTGGTGCTGGTCAATGGCAAGCGTCAGCCGATGTATCCGTTCGGTGCCGGCGGCAGCAATGCCTTTGTCGATCTGAACAGCATCCCGCTCGCCACTGTCAAACGCATTGAAATTCTGAAAGACGGTGCCTCGGCCTTGTATGGCTCCGATGCCGTTGCCGGTGTCGTCAACATCATTACCTATGACAGTTTCTCCGGCACGGAAGTCGCGGTGCGCGGCAAAACCACCGAGCACGGCGGTGCCGATACCGGTGCCTTGTCGTTGCTGCACGGCGGTGAAACCGAGAAGCTGAACTGGTTGGTCGGTGTTGATGCCTCGCATCGTAACGAGCTGCTTGGTGAAGACCGCGATTACGCCAAATCCTTGCGTCGCGATCTGGGTGAGCTGGGCATTCGCGATGGCCGGGACATCTTCAGCGCCATCGGCTGGCAATTGAACTCCGCGACGGGTGAGTTCTCTCCATTGGGCAACTGCTCAGCGGAAAACTTGTATCCGGGCGCCGACATTTTTGGTTTCGGCTCCGGAAACATCTGTCTTTATGACTACGCGAACGAGATGCAGCTGTTGCCGGAAACCAACCGAGCCAGTGTTGATGGCAAGGTGGGGTATGACTTCGGCTGGGCCACGCTGAGCGTGCACTATGGCGTTGTTGGGGTTGACACCCGGTCAACTGGCTTCCAGACCTCGACACCCTATCCGACCGATGGTGACAATATCGGTCAGGTCGAGAATATCGGTGGGGTAAATTTCCTGACAGTGCGCCGGTTGACCGAGCTCGGTACACCGACCATCGAAACCGAATCACGCAGTCAACAATTTGGTATGGATTGGCAGTGGCAGTTGGCCGATTACGATTTCAGCCTGGCGCTCTATCGCCACGAAACTGAAATCGATGAAACCCTCAGCGAAGGTTGGCTGCATGTCGATGATTACCTCCGTCTGCAGTCGGATATGGCGAACAACGTATTTTCGATTCGCACGCCGTTGACCGCTGCCCAGGTTGACGATTACACCAGTGAGTTCTGGCATAAAGGTGAATCAACGGTAACCGCGCAGGAACTGCGCATGTCTGGCCCGCTGGTCGATACCGTTCGTGGCCCGATCTGGATGGCGGCGGGTCTGGAGCACCGGAAAGAAACCTTCTTTGATCGCTCCGAGCAGGCCATTCTGGATGGTGATGTCGTCGGTTATGGCACCTCCGGTGCCGAAGGTGAGCGGTCGCTGACAGCAGCTTACGTGGAAACGGCGATTCCGTTGTCGGATACTGCCGAACTGTCGTTGTCGCTGCGTCAGGACGATTACAGCGATTTCGGTAGCAGCACCAATCCAAAGCTTGGTTTGCGCGTGAATCCTACCGAAGCCTTGTTGTTCCGGCTGTCGTGGGGCACCGGCTTCCGGGCACCGAGCATGCATCAGCTCTACACCAAGTTGAATATCGGCAGCTCGGGCAATTTGCCTTTTGTTCAATCGGGTAATCCGGATCTGGAACCAGAAGAATCGGAATCGACTGTCGTCGGCGTGTTGTTTGAGCCGGAGTCGGGCAGCGAAGTGTCGTTCGATCTGTGGTCGGTCGATGTCGACAATATCATCAGTAATCTTGGCGCCGCCACGATTGCTGAGCGCTGTTCGGCAGGCGGTACGTTGCCAGATTTCTGTGTCGGCCGGATTATCGCAGCCAATCAAACGTTCACGGCTTGGGATGGCAGCCAGTACACACCGACAGTGCTGACCTATAACGATTCGTTCCTGAATCTGGCCGGCCGCAAAGCATTCGGAGCCGATCTGGGGGTTGCTTTCCGCTTCAACCGAATTGCGGGCGGTGTCCTTAAGTGGCAGACCGAGATTTCCCGGTTGATCAACTTGGAAGGTGAAGCCTATCCCGGCGCTGGCATTGATGAGCAGGAAGGCAATTCCGGCAATCCACTCTGGCGTGCCAAGATGAGTCTGCATTGGCAGGGCGATGCAGCCAGCCATTACGCCGGCTTGCAGTATGTCGGTGACTGGGATGTGCTGGCGAACAATGGCGATGTGTTTTACACCATCGACGATTACGTCCAACTGGACTACCAGTTCGGTTACGCCATTACGACGAATCATCGCGTTGTCCTTGGGGTGCAGAACCTGACGGACGAAGAGCCGCCGTTGTCGCGCTTCGCCTGGCCGTTTTTCAACCAGTCCTTGTACAGCCCGATGGGGCGCAGTGCCTCGCTGGAATGGCAGGGGCGGTTCTGATGACAGCGAATGGCCCGCATAGCGCGGGCCATTTGTTTGCAGCAAGTGGTCAAATCGAGGAGTGAGTCGATAATGAACACGCTACGGCAATGGCTCGTTGCGCTTGTCGTGATGCTTGGCTTGTGTTCGGCGCTGCCGGCTATGGCGTCGGTACCGGACGTGACGCTGGCTCCAAACGTGACGGTTCAGCTGCGCGGCATTGCGGTGGCGCAGGAGCTGCGCAGTGATTACTACATCGGTGCGATTTATCTGCCGGAGTGGAGTCCTGAACTGGTGCTCGCCGCCAGCGAGACCGTGCCGAAACGGATGCAGCTGAAAGTGCTGACCGAGCGCTTGTCGGCGCGCGAATTCCAGCGGCACTGGAAAGAGCGCATCGCGCTCAACAATCCGCGCTCGACGTGGCAGCCGCAAGGGGATCGCATCCTGAAGTTTGCCAACGCCTTCCGTGACAACCTGCAACGTGGTGATCTGGTCGAGTTCGATTTTCTGCCTGGACGCGGCACCACAGTGCGCTTGAACGGTCAGGTGCTGATCACAATCACCGGTGACGGTTTTTATCCGCTGCTGTTGTCTGCATGGCTCGGCGAGATTCCGCCGACCAAGGCGTTCCAAAACCATTTGCGCAGCGGCGTCGACAACCCGGGCTGGGTGGTCTTGACGGACAAGCTGAGCAGTGTGGCGACGGTTGAACGGCCGTTGCTTGGCGTGCAGCAAGCAGAGGACGAGACGTCGGCCCGGTTGGCCAGCGTCGAAACGGCAAAAACTGCGCGCCCCGTTGCATCAAGCAAACCGGGGTCGGCCAAGTCAGAATCCGGCAAATTAGCGTCAGGCAAATCGGAATCAAGCAAGACCGTCGCGACCAGCGCGCAGTCAGCCACGACTCCGCCAGCCAAGCCGGCAGCCAGCACGGTTGCGAGCGCCAAGTCAGTGACGAGTCACGCGCAGGCTGACAAGCAGACCGAAACCAAGCTGGTGAACGCGGTGGCCGGTACGGCCGATGTGAGCACCACTAACAGTGCCGCGTCAGCCGTGGTCGTTGCCCAAACCGAGACCGCTGCATCAAGCAGCGGTGCAGCGGACGCCGTGCCAACAACGACTGTGGCGGATGCCGACACCAGCACTGTCGCGGAGGCAGCGCTGGCAAGCGCAGAGGCGAGCGCCGCGGGCTCGGCATC
>CAMLKQ010000099.1 GCA_946480585.1 uncultured Kangiella sp. | reverse complement strand
GAAGATCGCGAGAACGAAGGCGATCTGGTGATGGCGGCCGAGTGCGTGACGCCGGACGCGATCAATTTCATGGCCAAATTCGGCCGCGGTTTGATCTGTCTGCCGATGACGCGCGAGCGCTGCCTGACGCTGGGCCTCGGCCCGATGGTGCAAGCCAACGGCACCCGTCACGGCACCGCGTTCACCGCATCGATTGAGGCGGCAGTTGGTGTCTCGACTGGCATCTCGGCGGCCGATCGTGCCCACACCATTCGCACGGCGGTGGCGAAAAACGCCAAGGCCGCCGACATCGTCCAGCCCGGCCATATTTTCCCGTTGATGGCCCAACCCGGCGGCGTGTTGACCCGCAACGGCCACACCGAAGCCTCGGTCGATCTGGCCCGGCTCGCCGGTTTCGAACCGGCCGGCGTCATTGTCGAGATCCTCAACGAAGACGGCACCATGGCCCGGCGGCCGGATCTGGAAAAATTCGCTGCCGAGCACGGCCTCAAACTCGGTACTATTGCCGACCTCATTGAATACCGCTCGCTGCACGAGAAAACCGTCCAGCAGCTGCAGCACTGCCGCTGGCCGACTCCGTTCGGCGAATTCACCCTCTACACTTACCAAGACACCATCGACGGCGCGCTGCACCATGCGCTGGTCCACGGCTCCGTCAACACCGGCAAGCCGGTGCTGACCCGGGTGCATGTCGCCGATCCGCTGGCCGATGTGCTGCGCGGCCAACGCGGCGCGAGTTCCTGGCCGATGGATGCGACGCTGCAACGCGTCGTACAGGAAGGTGCCGGTGTGGTGCTGGTGCTGGCGGCGCAAGCCGGCAACGATGAACAACTCGCCAAACTGGCGCGCTACGCCGCGGAAGATCGCGGTGAGTCGCTGCCGCGCCGGGAGCTGGTTGGCGGTTCGCGCCGCATTGGTATCGGCTCGCAGATTCTGAGCGACCTCGGCGTCCACCAGCTGCGCCTGATGAGCAAGCCAACCAAGTACTCGCTGTCCGGCTTCAAGCTGGAAGTGGTGGAGTTTGTCGAGCCGTAAAGGTTTTGTTTCTGTGGGAGCGGGCTTGCCCGCGATGGTTTTTGTCATTTGAAGCTGGCAATAACGGCATCGCGGGCAAGCCCGCTCCCACAGCAGATAGCAAACTGTTTTCATAACTGAATAGAAAGTTCAAAGGAGTCCCGCATGAGCGGCATCAAACAAATCGACGGCGTGTTCACTTCGGCAGATGCCCGCTATGCCATCGTCGCTTCGCGTTTCAACAGCTTCATTGTCGAGCAACTGGTGCAGGGCGCCATTGATGCGCTAAGACGTCACGGTGTCAAAGACGAACACATCACGGTGGTTCGGGTGCCGGGTGCGGCCGAGTTGCCGCTGGTGTGCCAGAAGCTTGCTGCCAGCAAAAAGCAGGATGCGGTGATCGCGCTCGGCGCAGTCATTCGCGGTGCGACCTATCACTTTGAAGTGGTCGCCGGTGAAAGTGCCAAGGGCCTGTCGCAAGTCGCGCTGACGGCGGGCATTCCGATCATCAACGGCGTGTTGACCACCGACACCATCGAGCAATCAATCGAGCGTGCCGGCACCAAGGCCGGCAACAAAGGCGCCGATGCCGCCATGGCCGCCATCGAAATGCTCAGCGTGCTGAAGCAGATTGGTTAAGGCCATTTACCGCCAACGCGGTCAGTAATTTGAAGTTGAGACAGTGACATGAGCAAACCTTCCGAACGCCGTCAGGCCCGCCGCTTTGCGGTGCAAGCCATCTATTCGTGGCAGATCAACCAGATCGCGCCGCAGCAGATCGAGCTGCACATGCTGGAAGAGCAGGATTTCAAGGGCTGCGACACGGCGTATTTCCAGCAGCTGCTGCGCGGCGTGGTCGAGCAGAAAGATCAGCTCGACAACCTGCTGAAGCCGACCATTCATTTGAAGCTGGAAGAGATCGATCCGGTCGAGCTGGCGATTCTGCGGATGGCAGCGTTCGAAATGAAAGAACGCATCGACGTACCGTACAAGGTCGTTATCAACGAAGCGCTGGAGCAGGCCAAGACGTTTGGTGCCACCGACGGCCACAAGTTCGTCAACGGCGTGCTCGACAAACTGGCGCGAGTGCTACGCGCCGCCGAAGTCGCGGCGAAATCACGTCCCCAGTCGTAAACGCGTGGCCCTTCTCGGGCATGTTTGGCCATGGCACCATGGCCACCAGCTTGTGATGGATGGCTGACATGCCCGGCGAATTCGACGTCATCAAACGCTATTTCACCCGCCCGAGCCGACGCCGCGATGTGCTGCTGTCGGTCGGTGACGATTGCGCTCTGTTGCAAGTCCCGCCTGATCAGGCGCTTGCCGTCAGTACCGATACGCTGCATGCCGGCGTGCATTTTCCGCTCGATACCGATCCCTACGATGTGGGCTGGAAAAGCCTGGCGGTGAATCTCAGTGATCTCGCCGCCATGGGCGCGCAGCCGGCGTGGGCGACCTTGGCCATTGGTTTGCCGAGCGAAGAGCCTGACTGGCTGCAACGGTTCAGCGACGGTTTCTTTGCACTGGCCGATCAGTACCAGCTGGCCTTGGTGGGCGGTGACACCACGCGCGGCCCGCTCAGCATCACGGTGACCGTGCACGGTTTCGTGCCGTTTGCACAGGCGCTGCGCCGCGATCGCGCGCAAGTCGGTGACATCGTTGCCGTGACCGGTTCCGTCGGTGACGCTGGCCGGGCTCTGCAACACGCGCTGCACGAACAGGCCATCACCGATGCGGCTGATGCCACCACGCTGCTGGCGCGGCTCAACCGGCCAACGCCACGGGTCGAAGCCGGGCTGGCACTGCGCGCGCTCTGTCACGCCGCTATCGATATCTCGGATGGGCTCGCGCAGGATTTGCAGCACGTGTTGACCGCGTCTGGTGTCAGTGCCGAACTGCAATTGGAACAGATACCGATCAGTGCGGCGCTGTCGCGACAAACACCCGATCAACTCAGTGCGCTGCGGTTTGCCCTGCAAAGCGGTGACGATTACGAGCTCTGCCTGACGTGCCCGTCAGCGAACTGGCGAGCGGCGCACGCTGCGGTGGCTGCGTGCGGTGTACCGCTGACCGCTATCGGCCACGTTGTTGCCGGCCCGTCGACCTTGCAGCTGACCTTGCACGGCCAGCCGTTTGCACTGACCGGCCGCGGTTACGATCACTTTGGTGTGCCGACATGATTCGTCCGACCCATTTCTGGCATTGGTTGGCGGTCGGTTTTGGCAGTGGCTTGGCGCCAAAAGCGCCGGGCACCTTCGGCACGTTGGCAGCCTTGCCGCTGGTGAGCGTGGCGTGGTGGGCGTTGCCGGCGCTGTGGTATGCCGCGCTGCTGTTGCCGTTGTTTGTGCTGGGCGTGATCGCCAGCGCGCGCACGGCGCGCGATTTCGGCATTCAGGATCCGGGCGCGATCGTGATCGACGAATGGGTCGGATTGTGGGCAGGCGCGCTGTTTCTGCCGTATCACTGGCTCAATGTCTTGCTACTCTTTGTTGTGTTCCGGTTGTTCGACATCGGCAAACCCTGGCCGGTGTCGTGGGCCGATCGGCGCGTGCATGGCGGTCTTGGCATCATGCTTGATGATCTGCTGGCCGGATTGATGACGTGTGCAGTGTTACAGCTCGGATGGCATTGGCTGACATGACAATCGCTCGCTGGTTTGCCTCGGTATGGCTCGCGTTGTTGGCGCTGACAACATCCGCAGCCGAGGTGCGCGTGCTTGGCTTGTTCGACGATCGGGCGCTGCTGATGATCAACGGCAAGCAGCATTTTCTCAAAGCCGGCGAGCAGCGCGACGGTGTCAAACTCATTCGCGCCGACAGTGTTGTTGCAGTACTGGAAATCGACGGCAAGCGCGGCGAGTACGGGCTCAACAGCGACATCCACACCAGTTTTTCAGCGCCGGAAACCGTGCGCGTGCAAATCGCCCGCGATGGCAACGGTATGTTCACCACGGCCGGTGCCATCAATGGTGTGCCGGTCAGCTTCATGGTCGATACCGGCGCGACCACGGTGGCGATGAATGCCAAAATGGCCGAGCGACTCGGCATTTCTTTTCGTCATGAAGGCCGGCCGCAAATGGTGCAAACGGCCGCCGGCATGACCTCGGCGTGGCGAGTGTCGCTGCGCTCGGTACGGGTCGGCGAAATTGAACGGAAAAACGTCGAGGCGTTCGTGGTCGAAGCCAAGACCAGCAACGAGATCCTGCTCGGCATGAGTTTTCTCAGCACCGTGAAAATGGAAAAGCAAAGCAATCTGCTGGTGCTGGAGGCGCAATACTGATGAACCATGCGCTGCCGCCCGCCCCGGAACTGTGGCGCGCAGCGCGTGCCGATGCGGTGGCCGATCGGCTGACGCCAGCCGCGCATTGGTATTTCCAGAACGAATGGCTGACGCTTGATCCGGCGCAGCAGCCGTCGTTGCCGATCTGGCTGGCGGCACCGGACTGTTTGGCGCGCGTCCAGCTTGATCCGGCGGCACGGCAATTTGCTGCCGACACGGGTCAGCCCGAACCGTTTTTGCTGATCCCGGCGCTGGACAGCAATCCGACGTTCATCAACGAAGCCACCTTGGCTTACCTCGCGCGGCAACCGGTGCGGGTGCGCGCGATCCGGCACAATCCGGCCTGGCAACTGCGTACGATCTGGCCGAGCAGTTGGCGACTGGATGCGCAAGCGCCGCTGCTGCCGTCATGGTCGTCGTTGGTGCCCATCGGTGAAGCGGGCGCACAACGTGATTTTCTCTGTCATGCGCTGTGGCGACGTGCGTCGGCAGCACCGGATGCCGGCCGTTGGGCCATCGGTTTCATGCTGAACGGCGCGCAAGGCGATGATGACGAAGCGCACGGTGGTCATTTTGCCTTGACGCTCGGCCGCTACCGCGACGACGGCGACATCGCCGACTGGCTGGTCGCCAATTTCTACAATCCGGATGTCGTCAGCGAGAAAGGCATCCTGCCGGCGCTGGTGCCCATGGACAATTACCTTGCCGATCTGAACAGCGGCCAGCAGCAATACCGGCCGTCGTGGCTGGTCTGTTGCGTGCTGTCGGACGCGGACATTGCCAGTGCGTTGTACCGGCAACTGATCGACACGTTTCACCGGCTTTACGATCACCGCCTGCATTACCAGCACACTGACAACAACTGCACCGGCTTGTCGATGGACGCGCTGCGGGCGATCGGTCTGAATGTGCCGCTGCGCGGGCCATCGTCACGCGTGCTGGCGCCATTGCTGTATCTCTCCACGCTGCTGCGGGAACGTTCCGGCGCCGAAGCACGCAAAGCCAGTCGTTACCTGCTCAGCGAACAAACCCGGCTGATGCCATGGCAGGCTTTTGAGGCCTGCGTCGACTACACGCTCGCGCTGCTGACTGGTGCTCGGCAGGCAGTCACGCCAACTGAGGCGAGCTTTTGCCGGCAGACGCAGGCCGTTTATGGTTTGCATTTTCCGCAATTGCCGTCGGCACGCCCTTGGGGCCGCGAACCGGCGCGTAGCATTTTTGATTACCAGTCACGGGTGCCGAAGAAGCGGCGTGACTGGAAAATCATTCCAGTGCCAGCGCGCGAATTGCCGTTGGCGCTGCGCTACGGCAATGGTTAAGCTTTGCCAAATTTCTCGTTTGCAACCATAGGTGAACCATGCCTGTTCCGCTTGCTACCGGTTCGGAAGTCGCCGATATCTCCCACGTCATCCAGTTGTCGATTGCACCGGTATTTCTGTTGACCGGTGTGGCCGCGCTGCTGGGCGTGCTGACCAACCGGCTGGCGCGGGTGATTGACCGCGCCCGCAAGCTCGAAGATCTGTTGCCGCATATCAACGGCGACAAGGAAAAGCGCGTGCACGATGAACTGCACACGCTGTCGAAACGCGCCAAGCTGATCAACCGCGCCATCAGCATGGCGACCAGCTGCGCGTTGCTGATCTGCCTGGTGATTGTCAGCCTGTTTGCCGCCGCGTTTTCCAATACCCGAATCGAAACCTACATCGGCTGGCTGTTTGTCGCGTCGATGATTGCGCTGATTGGCTCACTCGTGGTCTTCCTGCGAGAGATCTATGTCGCTACAGCGGCACTGCGTATTGGTCCACATTAGTGGCCATTGTGCAGTGTGACCCCAATAAAAAAAGGCAGCCATTCGGCTGCCTTTTTTGTTTGAGGTTCAACCTGCTATCGCACTCAGGCGTTTTTCCGCCGGAACAGCTTCATCAGCAAGGCGCCAAGGGCAATGACACCGATCACGATGAATTTCTTGAATACCATCAGAAAAGCGCCGATTTTGCCGAACAGGCCGAGCTTGGCGGCAACGCCACCGGCGACCAGCGAGGCCAGACCGTACTCGGCGACGCGATCGGTGGCGGCATTGAAGTCTTCGTAACGCTTGCCCGGCAGGAACTCGGTGGCCGCAACCAGCGCCGGCGTTTCCATCCGAATCATCTGCAGCTGATCCATTGCCGACACCGCGTTCAGTACCAGCACGCCTTCCCGACCGAGCACCCGGATGTTGTAGTTCAGCGTATTGCTGTCGGCATCGGAGAATTTCAGCTCCTGCGCCCAGACCATTTTCTTGTTGCTGCTGTCATACGATGGCGGCACGGCCCAGCCAACCAGATCGATGCGACCGTAGCCAGCTTGTTCGCGCGCATCATTGCTGTCAGCCGTGGCTTCCTGCATGTCGCTGAGCAGCGCGTCGTAATCAATCTCGTTGGCGTCTTCATCCGAGACGTAACCGTCCTTGTCGTACGTCAGCACAATCCCCCAGCCCTGCTCCGACACCGGACTGATATCGGCCGGCAGGATCATGCCCAAGGTGCCGGCGCCGCTCGGATTGCCCCAGCCTTCGGTGAGCAGGCGCTCGGCGTTCTGGCTGTCGATGTAGACAAAATTTTCCGGCAACGCGATTTTGGCAAACTCGCCCGGAAGCGTGATGTCGCCGCTGCGGGCATCCAGGCTGGCAACAAATTCTTCCGCCGTCATGGTGTTGTCGCCCGCTGTGGCGGTCTCGGCCGCCGATGTCTCGGCGCTTTCAGTTGCAGCGGGCAGGGCGTCGGACGCGTGGCTTGCCAACAATGGCAACGTGGTCAGTATCAGCAGCAGGCTAGCGCGCAGGGCGGGGATCATGAAAACTCCTTATTGTGATTGTTGGTGTTTTCCAGACAGCAAAAAGCCGCCGGTCCGGCGGCTTTTTGCGATGTCGTGCCGGCATAGTGCGCCGCACGCGCGCGAGGCGTCAAGCGCGGGCAGCGGCCACGATACTGGCGACTGACATGCCGGCTTCGGCGCGCAGCTTGACCGGATCACCGTGTTCGACAAAGCGATCCGGCAGACCGATATTGCGCACGGCAACGACGAGGCCGTGATTCAGCACATATTCGTTGACGGCGGAACCGGCGCCACCGAGTACGGCGTTTTCTTCCAGTGTGATGAAGCGGTCATGCGTTTTCGCAAGCTGGCTGATCAGCTCGCCGTCGAGCGGTTTGACAAAACGCATGTCGGCGACGGTGGCGTTCAGTTGCTCGGCCGCTTGCAGTGCATCGTCGAGCAGCGCACCGAAACTGAGGATTGCGACCTTTTCGCCCTGACGGACGATGCGGCCTTTGCCGATCGGCAAGGCGGTGAAGGTTTTCTCCGGGCTGACGCCGCGACCGACCCCGCGCGGATAACGCACCGCCGCCGGGCCTTGATGCAGCCAGCCGGTGTAAAGCATCTGCCGGCATTCGTTCTCGTCGCTCGGCGCCATGATGACGAGATTCGGCACGCAGCGCAGATAGGACAGATC
>CAMLKQ010000098.1 GCA_946480585.1 uncultured Kangiella sp. | reverse complement strand
CTGATCGACGAGCACCGGTTCAAGCCGGAGATGATCAGCCTGGTCAAGCGCAATGCCTGCGGCAAGGCGCTCGATATCGCCCGGATGGCGCGTGACATGCACGGCGGCAACGGCATCAGCGACGAGTACCATGTCATTCGCCACGTGATGAACCTGGAAGCGGTCAACACGTACGAAGGTACGCATGACGTCCACGCCCTGATTCTGGGCCGGGCGCAGACCGGAATTCAGGCCTTCGGCTGATTGAAAATTGGCCAAAACGTCCCATCTAAAGGGGCGTGCTGGAACAAAAAAGGCACCTTGCGGTGCCTTTTTTGTTCAGCGAATGTGCGGATGTTGGCAAATGCACGTAAACCGGAAACTTGTCGCAATAAATCCCGACAAATCTGCCATGGCAGGGCCAGAAACTTTGTGCCATGCTCGATAAATCCGGACCATAGGGCCAGTGATGGCCATCAGCAATCAGGTAATGAAATGAAGCGTAATCCGCGTTGGTTGGGTGTCATGCGCGCCGGGGTAGCGGCCGCGGTCTTGGCGGTGGTGGCGATTTCGTCCGGTCCGTTGCCGGCAGCCCCCACGGCCGAGGCCTTGAAGCCGGAACCGCAGCATGCGCTGGCTGCCAAAATCATTCGTAGCTATCTCGGCGACGTTCACTACGCGCGGCCGCGCGTCAATGATGATCTGTCGCAGCGGATGTTCGATCAGTACTTGAGCATGCTGGACGGCAACCGCAGCTATTTCCTGCAAGCCGATATCGATCAGTTTGCCCAATACCGCACCCAGCTGGACGAAGCGATGGCGCGTGGTGACATGCGCTTTGCCTATGACCTGTTCGCGCTGTTCCAGAAGCGCTGGGAAAGTCGCTACGACTACGCCATCAGCCTGCTGCAAAAGCCGATGAAATTTGATGGCAAGGACAATTTCCAGTTCGATCGCGAGAAAGCGCCGTGGCCGAAGAACATGGCGGAGCTCAACGAACTGTGGCGGCAGCGGGTCAAGAATGACGCCTTGAACCTCAAGCTCGCCGACAAGAACTGGGACGAAATCAAAGAGCTGCTGACCAAGCGTTATGAAGCGGCCAAACGGCGCATGGCGCAAACCAACTCGGAAGACGTATTCAGCTACTTCATGAATGCGTTCACCGCCGCCGTGGATCCGCACTCGAATTACTTCTCGCCGCCGCAGGCAGAGAATTTCGATATCGAAATGCGCTTGTCGCTGGAAGGCATCGGTGCCGTGCTGCAAACCGATGACGTCTATACCAAGGTCGTCCGGCTGGTCGAAATGGGCCCGGCTGACAAGAGCAAGCAGGTTTACCCGGAAGACAAGATCATTGCTGTCGGTCAGGACAATGGCCCGATGGTCGACGTGGTCGGCTGGCGACTCGACGATGTGGTTGATCTGATCCGCGGCAAGGCCGGCTCGGTGGTACGGCTGGAAGTGATGCCGCACGCCGCCGGTGCCGATGCCAAAACCAAAATTGTCAGCATCGTCCGTGAGAAAGTGAAGCTGGAGGAGCAGGCCGCCAAATCCGAAGTGATCAAGATTGACAAACCGGGCCGGCAACACAGCATCGGTGTGATTACGGTGCCGAAGTTCTACGTCGATTTTCAGGCCCGCGCGATGGGCGATGAAAACTACAAGAGCGTGGCGCGTGACGTTCGGGATTTGCTGCAAAAACTGAAAGCCGAAAAAGTCGATGGTGTTGTGCTGGATCTTCGCAACAACGGCGGCGGCGGTTTGGATGAAGCGGCCCAGATGACCGGCCTGTTCATCGACGAAGGCCCGGTCGTGCAGGAGCGCAACCAGATTGGCCAGGTGTCGGTGCTGCCGGACGAAGAGCCGGGCGTAACCTGGGATGGTCCGCTGGTGGTGCTGATCAACGGCCAGAGTGCGTCGGCCTCCGAGATTGTCGCGGCTGCCCTGCAGGACTATGGTCGTGCGTTGGTGATTGGCGAGACCTCGTTCGGCAAAGGCACGGTGCAGACGGTGGTTGATCTGAACCGTTTCCGTGACGGCCCGACGCCGTTTGGTCAGCTCAAACTGACAGTGCACAAGTTCTATCGCATCAATGGCACCAGCACCCAGCATCGCGGTGTGATCCCGGACATTCCGCTGCCGCCGATGTTTGACACCGCCGAGTTCGGTGAAAGTGCGCTGCCCAATGCAATGCCGTGGGATTACATCCAGGCGACCAATTATGCGCCGGTCGGTGATGTCAAACAGTTCGTGCCGCAACTGCGCGCCATGCAGGAAAAGCGGGTGGTGAAAGACTCGGAATATCAATACCTGCTGGAAGACATTGCCGAGTACAACCAGCGCAAGAAGGACAAGACGGTCACCTTGAACGAAACCGAGCGCAAAGCCGAGCGTGAGCAGTTTGATCGCAAAGAGCTGGCGCGTGAGAATGCGCGTCGCAAGCTCAAGGGGCTGGCGCCGTTGGCCAAGTTGCCGGAAACTCCGGACACAGAAGCCGCCGCCACCGATCGGGATGTGCGCTTGACCGAAGCCGTCAATATCCTGTCGGACATGATCTGGTTGCAGTCGGGACAACGGGTGGTGGATGCCAGTGATGGCAAGCGGGCTGCCCGCACCAACTGATGGCGGGGGAGCGAGCGAATGATTCCATTGGTTGAGCCGACTGCTGCCTTGATGGATGCCGTACGTGCCGCGCGTGAAAGCGCGGCACAGCTTTTTTCCGAGTATGCCGATCAGGTGCAGACGATCGAGCTGGAAGCCGATGACGAGGTGTTGGGCTGGGTCAAGACGCCAGCCCTATGCCGGGTCAGCGCTGGCAGCATCGCCGTCCATGCCGAAGGCAAACTGCTGTTTTATTGGGATGAAGGTGACGCGTTCGACTGCACCGATTTCCTCGGCGTGACGCCGGCGCTGCAACTGAAGCTCGAAGACAGCGCGGTGCTGGAGCTGCTGCCGCTGGCCACGGTGCGTGGCAACCTCGAACCGTTGTGGCGTCAGCAGCGACAGCTGTTCATGCTGATGATTGGGCGCCTGGTTACCGCCGAAGAAAAACCGCAGCCGGGTTTTCGCCGCTATGCCGACGGCGAAGCCATCATCACCCAAGGCGATGAGGCTGAATACGTCTACACCATTCTCGAGGGCGCAGCCGACGTCTCGGTGGACGGCGTCAAAGTGGGTGAGATCAAGGAAGAGGAAATTTTTGGTGCCATGGCCGTGCTCACTGGTCAGCGGCGGGCGGCGACGGTCACCGCACAAGGCAGTTGCAGCGTGATGATGGTGGCTCGGGAAGATTTTGCGTCCTTGGTCAACTCGCATCCGAATCTTTTCATCAATCTGCTGCGTGACATGACCCGGACGATAGTTTCGCTGAACGAACGGGTGGTGAGTTTGGAAGGGCGCTGAGCCTCCGGCTTTCAATTGCGTCACAATAAAGCCGCCATGTGCGGCTTTATTTTTGCGGGTTAATTCTGCGCAGAAGCGGCAGTCGGATCGGCGCAGGGATCTGGGTTAGGATCGGCGCTTCAATACAAACGAAAAGGTGATGGCAATGACCTCAGTTGCCGCGCAAATCTGTATTGTCGGTGGCGGTGTCATCGGGCTGATGACGGCCCGCGAGCTCGCGATGGCCGGCGCCGACGTCTGCGTGGTCGAGGCCGGCCAGTGTGGCAAGGAGTCATCGTGGGCTGGCGGCGGCATCGTCTCGCCGCTGTATCCGTGGCGCTATCCGCCGGCGGTTACCGCGCTCGCCAAGTGGGCGCAGCAGGCCTATCCGGCGTTATCCGCGCAGTTGTTGGCGGATACCGGTATCGATCCGGAGTGGCAGCAGAGTGGTCTGGTCTTGTTGAACATTCCGGATCGCGAAAAAGCGGTGCAGTGGGCGCAGCAAGAACAGCGACACATGCTGATTTGGCCGCAGCAGGCGCTTGCCTCCGCGCAACCGGATCTGGCCACCGATATTGAATCTGCAATCTGCTTTCCCGATGTTGCCCAGGTTCGCAATCCGCGTCTGATGCAGGCGTTGCTGCGCGATGTCACCCGCCGCGGCGTCACGGTGCTGACCGAATCGCCGGTGCAGCAGGTGATCGCAGATCGCGCCGGTGAAACGATTACCGCATTAGCGACACCGACTGGCCGCATTCAGGCCGCGCAATTTGTCGCGTGTGCGGGTGCCTGGAGCCGCCTTTTACTGGCAGAGGTGACGCCGGCCGTGAATATCGAACCGGTGCGTGGCCAAATGCTGTTGTTTGCACCGCACGCGCATCGCTTGCGTCATATCGTCTTGCGTGATGGCCGCTATCTGATCCCGCGTCGTGATGGTCGCATTCTGTGCGGCTCGACACTAGAGCAGGTGGGGTTTGCAAAAGTCACCACCGATGACGCGCGTGAGTCGCTGCTGCGATCGGCCTATGCCATCATGCCATCGCTGCGCGATGTGCCGATCGAGCAGCATTGGGCCGGCTTGCGGCCGGGCAGTGTCGATGGCATTCCGCACATCGGTCGGGTGCCGGGCTGGCGTAACCTCTGGGTCAACGCCGGCCATTTTCGCAACGGTATCGTGCTGGCACCTGCTTCTTCGCGATTGCTGGCCGACATGCTGCTGCAACGCCCGCCCTTGATCGATCCGGAGCCCTACCAATGCTTACTGTGATCCGCCGTTTACTCGCTGGCGTGCTGCTGATTGGTTTGTTTTCCGTTGGAGGCTGCAATGCCAGCGCCTCGGAGTTGCAGCAGCGATTGCAGCGGGCGTTCGCGCTGCCTGCCGATGGCTTGCCGGGCAATTATTACCGGTTGATTCGTACCGATCTGAAAACCGGTGACGTTCAGGAATGGGAGTACTGGCTGGATTTTCCCCGCCATCGTTTGCTGCGCCGAGGCCCTTCGTCGGAACAATGGTTGATGGCGGGGCCGAACCACGGTTGGCGACAGCACAACGACCAACGCATTTGTCTGACGGCAACCGAGCGTGAGCAGGCGCTGCAAAGCCTGCGGTATCACTTTCTCTATTTGTTTGCCCAGCCGGCAGTGCAAATCGAGCAGGTGTCGCCAACACGCTGGCAGGTGGCGTTGCCGGGCATCAGCGCTTTTCAGATTGATGTGGATGAACAAGACCGCATCACCACGCTGCATTTTGCCGAAGGTCGGTTTGGCAAAGAGCGTGATTACCGGCAAGTGGATGGCATCTGGTGGCCGTTCACGTTCGAATTGGGGCGTGACGGTGCATTGACGAGCCGTGGCGAGTTTTCGGCGTTTGCGATCCGCTCGGTGGCGGCGGACTTGGATGCCGCCGATGCGCAGCGCCCCTGCCAGGTGCCATGAGTGTTCGACAGGTTCGACAGGTTCGGCAGTTTCGAATCGGCAATCTTATGCAGTGTGCATCGCTAGTCCATAATGAGTAGCGATTCCTCGGTGAATTGCTACTCCAGACAGACCCGTTATTCCAACCCTAGTTTCTGCAGTTTGTAGCGCATGGCGCGAAAGCTGATGCCGAGCTTGCGCGCTGCGGCGGTCTTGTTCCAGCGGCAAGCTTCCAGCGCCTCGACAATTGCATCGCGCTCGATTTTCTCCAGATACAGGTCGAGCGGAATGTCGCCACGTTTGCCCGGTGTGACGGCAGCAAGTGTGGCGGCATCGATGACCGGCTCGCTGCTTTCCGGCAGCAACAGATCCTCGACTTCGATGACATCGCCGTCGGCCAGTGTCAGCGCGCGTTCCAGAATATTCTCCAGTTCACGGATGTTGCCGGGGAAGGCATATTTCTTCAGCCCGGCGCTGGCGCTGGCGGTGAGACCGGGCACAGTCATGCCGTGCCGGTCGGCGAGTTTTTTCAGGATGTGCTGGGCCAGCTCCGGAATGTCGTCGATGCGTTCACGCAAGGACGGCGTGGTCACCGAAATGACGTTGATGCGATAGAACAAGTCCTGACGGAAATGACCGTTCTGCACCTGCTCCGCCAAGTCTTTGTGGGTGGCGCTGACGATGCGGACATTGATCGGGATTTCTTTTTCCGCACCGACCGGACGCACCGCGCGCTCCTGAATCGCGCGCAGCAGTTTTACCTGCATGGTGATCGGCAGATCGGCCACTTCATCCAGAAACAGCGTGCCGCCGTCAGCAGCCTGAAACAGACCCGGCTTGTCGGCGACTGCGCCGGTGAAGCTGCCTTTCTTGTGGCCGAAGAATTCGCTTTCCATCAGCTCGGACGGAATGGCGCCGCAGTTGACCGGCACAAACGGCGCATCTGCGCGCGGACCGAGTGCATGGATAAGCCGCGCGACCAGCTCCTTGCCGGTACCCGATTCGCCTGTAATGTGCACCGGCGCCTGACTGCGCGCCACTTTGGCAATGGTCTGGCGCAGCGCCTGCATCTTGCTGCTGCTGCCGATAAGTTGCGGCGCATGGGGCGGAAACTCGGTGACGACTTTTTCGCTTTCCGGTGTCGGCAGCGACAAGGCGTTTTTGACCAGCTCGCGCAGCACGCCGAGTTCGATCGGCTTGGACAGAAAATCGAACGCACCGGACTTCATCGCTTCGATGGCGGTTTGCATGTTGCCGTGCGCGGTGATCACCGCGACCGGCAGGGTCGGCTGATGGGCCTGCACGTATTTGACCAGCTCGATGCCGTCGCCATCGGGCAACCGCAAATCGGTCAGGCACATGTCGAACTTGTGCTGGGTGAGCAACTCACGGGCTTGCTGCAGGTTGGTGGCTTCGCGGGTATCGACTCGCATCCGGCCCAAGGTGATGGCCAGCAGCTCGAGAATGTCCGGTTCGTCGTCAACGATAAGGGCGAGAGGTGTTTTCATGGCGCGGGAATGGTCCGTTGCGCAGGTGCAAAACTGATGCGGAAGCAGGTACCGCCGCTCGGGATCGGCAGGTAATTCAGTTGCGCCTGGTTGGCTTCACACAGTTCTCGGGCCAGATACAAGCCGAGCCCGAGGCCTTTGCTGCTGGTCGTGAAAAACGGTTCGAACATTTTTTCGGCCACTTCCGGGTTGATGCCCTCACCGTGATCGATGACATCGAGGAACGGGCGACCGGAGGTTTTGTCCACGCCGGCATGCAGTTCCAGCAGCGGCCGATTAACCTTGCGAATGCTGTAGCGTATGCCATTTTCGCACAGGTTGGTGAGGACCTGGATCAGTTGGCCCACGTCGAACAGCACGACGATGTCGCGCGGGCTGATATCGGCGAGGATTTCCGGGGCCGGGCTGCGGCCCAGTTTGAAGTCCTCGACGAAGTTGTGCAGAAAACTGGCCAGCGCGATGCGCTCGGGTTTGGAAGGGCGGCGCTGGGAGATCTGCAGGATGTTCTCGATGATGTTGTTCATCCGCGCCGAATGTTTTTCGATGATGTCGACCAACCGCTGGTCGGCCGGGCCGATGTCCGGTGATTCCTTCAGCAATTGGGCGGCATGACTGAGTGCGCCAAGCGGATTGCGGATTTCGTGCGCGATGGAGGCAGTCAACCGGCCGAGCGAGGCCAGCTTCATTTGCGTGGCTTGCTGGGTGGTTTTACTGGTGTCTTCGAGAAAGACCAAGGTCAGCTGCTGGTCTGTGCCGAGGCCGGTGAACGCCGGCAGCAGATCCGGGCCGGTGTTCGACATCCGGAACGGTTCGCCTTTCATTTCCGGGTTGCGCCGCCAGTGCCGCAGCTGCTTCAGCAAGGCCGGGCTGACTTCTTCCAACGGCTTGTGCTGCACGGCGTTGGGCATGCCGAGCAAGGTCCAGGCGGCGTGGTTAATGAGCTGGATCTGGTGCTGCTTGTCGACCACCAGCACCCCGGCATTCATGTACTGGATGATGTGTTCGTTCA